>NZ_JBIQEU010000019.1:0-43804 GCF_045369765.1 Sphingomonas olei | reverse complement strand
GACCAACGGGATGAGGGGTCCCTTTTCGACGCCGATCACCCCGCTACCGGGGTCCCTTTTCCACGCCGATCCACATCGTCGATGATCAGCCAGGCATTGTCGTCCCCAACCTGCCGGTCGGCCTCAGCAAGAAGCGCCACCTCAAGCGGAGCTTCGTCCCAAACGCCACTGCTAACGAAGTGATGAAGCCGGTCGTAACTGACCTCGGCGTCTCGCGCCGCCATGGGCTGAACGCTTTTGCGATCCCCAGGGCCGATCAGCCCCGCAATGTAAGCCGGACACATCCGACGCCGCGTCTTGTTCCGTAACGCCGCGGCGAACGGCGCAAGCCATGCCTCCAGTTCGCTCCGCCAGTCCGCTTCCATCGCCAGCCTCCACAAAAGCTGGCTCCCTATGAATCAGTGATTTCCCACCTTGGGAATCCCAAAATCACATTTCTGCCAAAGTAGTGCTAGGAACGCCAGCCCGGATTGCCCGCCCGGATACGTGATCAAGGCAGCGCCCGAACCCTTCTATCTGCCGCCGGTCCACCCGCACGTCGTTTATGTTGCGCCACCCCTGGTATGATCCCTGGGTCTGGTACGGCGGGCACTGGATCTACAGGCCCTATCCGTATCATCGCTTCTGGTACGAACACCATCGGCGACGCCCTTAGTCGTGACGCTCGATTCGGACGTCTTCGGCCCGCCGGATCCGCTTTCGCACGGCTTTGCTACTCCGGATCATATGGCTGAAAGCCTGGTCCGGGAAGCGGCCGGCATCATCGCGGATGCGGTGCACGCGAGAGGAGCCGCGCTCGTCGCGTTCCCCGGCGGGCGATCGCCCGTCCGCGCGTTTGAGTTCCTCGGGCCACGCAGCAGCGGATGGTCCGGGGTCACCATCATTCCCACCGACGATCGCTTGGTGCCGCCGGGCGACCCACTCTCCAATTTTGGTTTGCTGGAGAGGTTCTTCGCGGGTGGGGAGGCGCAGTTGCTTCCTATCGCGAGGCCGCCATTCGACGATCCCGCAGCGGTCGCGGACGCCTCCGAACTGAGGCTTTCGGATCTCCCCTGGCCACTCGACCTTGTCTGGCTGGGGTTCGGCTTGGACGGGCATGTCGCCTCGCTCCTGCCAGGGCCAGATCTGGACAACGCGCTGCGTGTACCTGACTGGCGGCGCATCGCCGGCATCAGGCCCGAACCGCTGCCGGCCGAGGCACCCGTGCCAAGAGTGACATTGACCCTGAGCGCGATCCTCGCTGCCAAGCGACTGCTCATTTCCGGCAGCGGTCGAGACAAGCTTGAGGTGATCAAGCGAGCGCTCGACGAGGGCGAAGAGTCGCAGATGCCGCTCGGCATCGTCCTGGCGCGCGCGCGTTGCCGGCCAGACCTCTTCTGGAGCCGCTAAGGGTTCGTTCGAGGTCCGGCGCGTCTGTAGCCCGCGGCTCTTCAGGGGCGAAAGGCGCATATCCGGACGGCAGCCACGGACGTGCGCGGCGCGGGGCACTCCAAGGTCCAATTAACGTGTGCGTCCGTGGACTTCGGAGCCCCAGAAGCACCTCGACGCCGGCTTCGCGCAAGAACTGACAAAGATCAGCGTTTCAGCGGGTCGGCCCGCTAGCTTGCGCCTGTCTTTGGTGCTCGAACGGCTCGCCGAGGATCGCCGGACGGCTGGTCGAGCTGATCGACAGGAGATCCTGGATGCGAAGCTTCGTTCTCGTTCCAGCGTTGTTGCTTGCAGTCGCCTGCGACACGCGCAGTCACGCACAGCCAGCGCCCCTCAACGCGCAGGGCGCAGGTCAGCGCCAAGAGTCCCCACGCGGCGCTCCCGCGAGCTTCGCTGACCTGGCGGCACGTCTCTCCCCGGCTGTCGTGAATATATCGACGACCTCGCGCATCAAGGCCCGCAAGATGCCGAACATTCCGGGGGACTTCCCGTTCGGCGAGCTATTCCCCTTCCCGGGACTGGGCGGACCACCCATGCCGCGCAATGCGACGTCGCTCGGGTCGGGCTTTCTCATCTCGGCGGACGGCTATGTGGTGACCAACAACCATGTCGTTGCCGGTCGCGGCTCAGGCGTACAGGTCCAGGCGATCAAGGTCACGCTGACAGGAGGGCAGGAGTTTCCAGCGCGCGTGGTCGGCCGGGACGAGGCCTCCGACATCGCCGTCCTTAAGATCGAGGCCAAGAACCTGCCGTTCGTCCGGTTCGGCGACTCATCCGGTGCGCGCACCGGTGACTGGGTTCTCGCGATCGGAAATCCCTACGGGCTGGGAGGGACGGTGACCGCGGGCATCGTGTCCGCCCTGCATCGCGACCTGCGAGCCGGACCCTATGACAGCTTCATCCAGACGGATGCCTCGATCAACTCGGGAAATTCGGGCGGTCCGCTCTTTGACATGCAGGGCAATGTCATCGGTATCAACTCGGCGATCATCTCGCCAACGGGCGGCAATGTCGGTCTTGGCTTCGCGATACCTGCGGAGATCGCCAAGCCGGTCGTGGAGACTTTGAGGACCGGCGGCCGCGTGCAGCGTGGCTACCTCGGGCTCCTTCTGCAGCCTGTTACCGAGGATGTCGCCGCAGCGCTCGGCCTGCAGAAAAACCGCGGTGAGATCGTCGCGGAGGTGCAGCCGAATCTCCCTGCGGCGCGTGCGGGCCTCCAGCAGGGCGATGTCATCCTGCGCGTGAACGGAACCGAGATCACCCCGGATAGCTCTGTCGCCCGCCTGGTTGCCGCCGCGCCGGTCGGGTCCCGGGTGACGCTCGAGGTGCTTCGCCAGGGCGCACGGAAGACGCTGACGGCAGTCGTCGCTGAACGGCCGGCCGAGGCGAAGCTTGATGGGCAGGATGAGGAGTTCGACCTCGACGACGATGGCAGCGGGCAGCCGAGCGCATCGGCCGGGCTCGGCCTGTCTGTCAGGCCCCTAAACCCGGCCTTGGCCGGCGAGCTCCGGGTCGATCCAGCAACGCAGGGTCTCGTCATCGTCGGGATCGACCCCTCCAGCGACGCCGCGGCCAAAGGTCTCAGCGAAGGAGACATCATCCTCTCGATCAACCAGCAACCCGTGCGCGGCGCGCAAGATGCTGTGGGCTTGATTGCGGCGGCGCGGAAGGGGGGGCGCAAGCAAGTGTTGCTGCTGGTCAAGCGCGGCTCGGCGCCGGCGCGGTTCGTCGGCGTCGAGTTGACGGGACGCTCCTGATCGTGAGGCGGGCAGGAGAACAGGTTCCCGGCACTTCTTCGCGCCTTGAGTGTTGGATCATGCGGCTGACGGTCCCTCCGCTACAACGCGGAAGCGACCTGCCGATCGATGCGCCGACGGAATGTCCGCGCGCGAGGCCTCTGCTCGCTCCGCACTTCCGCCGGTCTGGTTCGTGGAACAGGAGGAAACGGGATGAATCTTGAAAAGTATACGGATCGCGCAAAGGGATTTCTCCAGGCTGCGCAGACCGTCGCAATTCGGCTCAACCACCAGCGGATCACGCCGGAGCATATGCTCAAGGCCCTGCTCGAGGACGAGCAGGGCATGGCAGCGGGCCTGATCCGCGCCGCCGGTGGAAATCCGGACCTGGCGACCAGCGAAATCGATGCGGCCCTCTCCAAGCTTCCATCGGTCACGGGAAGCGGAGCGTCCCAGCCGCCGGGGCTAGACAATGATGCCGTACGCCTTCTCGATCAGGCGGAGCAGATCGCTCAGAAGGCGGGAGACAGCTATGTCACGGTCGAGCGGCTGCTTCTGGCACTCACCCTCGCTTCCACCGCAGCGGCCGGCAAGGCGCTCGCTCGCGCGGGCCTGACTGCTGAGGCACTCAACACGGCGATCAATCAGCTGCGCGGTGGGCGCAGCGCGGATACTGCGAGCGCGGAGGACCGCTACGACGCGCTGAAGAAGTTCGCTCGAGACCTCACACAGGCCGCCAAGGACGGCAAGCTCGATCCGGTGATCGGCCGCGACGAGGAGATCCGCCGCACGGTCCAGATCCTCGCACGCCGCACCAAGAACAATCCCGTGCTGATCGGCGATCCCGGCGTCGGCAAGACGGCCATCGTCGAGGGGCTGGCACTCCGTATCGCCAACGGCGACGTTCCCGACACGCTCAAGGACCGGAAGCTGATGGCGCTCGACATGGGCAGCCTTATCGCCGGCGCGAAATATCGCGGTGAGTTCGAAGAGCGGCTGAAGGGCGTCCTCGACGAGGTCAAGGCAGGCGAGGGCGACATCATCCTCTTCATCGACGAGATGCATACGCTGATCGGGGCGGGCAAGACCGAGGGCGCGATGGATGCCGGCAACCTGCTGAAGCCGGCGCTTGCCCGCGGCGAGCTCCACTGCATCGGCGCGACCACGCTCGACGAGTACCGGAAATATGTCGAGAAGGACGCAGCGCTGCAGCGGCGCTTCCAGCCGGTCTTCGTCGGCGAGCCGACGGTCGAAGACACGATCTCGATCCTGCGCGGGCTCAAGGAAAAATATGAACTGCACCACGGGGTGCGCATCACCGACGGCGCCATTGTCGCGGCCGCCACGCTTTCCAACCGCTATATCACCGACCGCTTCCTTCCGGACAAGGCGATCGACCTGATGGACGAGGCGGCAAGCCGGATCCGAATGGAAGTCGAATCGAAGCCGGAGGAGATCGAAACCCTCGATCGACGCATCATCCAACTGAAGATCGAGCGAGAGGCGCTCAGGAAAGAGTCGGATGCAGCGTCGAAGGACCGTCTGACGCACCTCGAGCACGATCTTGCGCAGCTGGAGCAGGAATCGGCGGAGCTCACCCAGCGGTGGCAGGCTGAGCGGGAGAAGATCCAGGCCGAAGCCAAGCTCAAGGAGCAGCTCGATCAAGCCCGTCTCGAGCTCGACCAAGCGCAGCGCAGCGGCGACCTGGCCAAGGCCGGCGAGCTCGCCTACGGTCGCATCCCGCAGCTCGAGAAGCAGCTCGCCGATGCCCAGCAGGCGAGCCAGGGAGCCATGCTGCGCGAGGAGGTGACCGCCCAGGACATCGCATCGGTCGTGTCGCGCTGGACCGGCATCCCGGTTGACAAGATGCTCGAGGGCGAGCGCGACAAGCTGATCCACATGGAGGAAGCACTTGGCAAGCGCGTCATCGGCCAGAAGCAGGCTGTCGCAGCGGTCAGTCGGGCCATTCGCCGGGCCCGAGCCGGGCTGCAGGATCCCGATCGCCCGATGGGCTCCTTCCTGTTCCTCGGGCCGACCGGCGTCGGCAAGACCGAGCTGACCAAGGCGCTCGCCGGCTTCCTGTTCGACGACGACGCGGCGATGGTCCGTATCGATATGTCGGAGTTCATGGAGAAGCACTCCGTCGCCCGGTTGATCGGGGCGCCACCGGGCTATGTCGGATATGAGGAGGGCGGCGTTCTAACCGAGGCGGTTCGGCGGCGGCCCTATCAGGTTATCCTGTTCGACGAGGTCGAGAAGGCGCACAACGATGTCTTCAACGTGCTCCTGCAGGTGCTCGACGATGGCCGCCTGACTGACGGGCAGGGCCGCACGGTCGACTTCAAGAATACCTTGATCATCCTGACCTCCAATCTCGGCAGCCAGTTCCTCTCGAACCTGGCTGAAGGACAGACTGTCGAAAGCGTCGAGCCACAGGTAATGGAGGTGGTCCGCGCTCATTTCCGGCCGGAGTTCCTGAACCGCCTCGACGAGATCATCCTGTTCCATCGCCTCGGCCAGGCCGACATGGGGCCGATCGTCGATATCCAGGTCACGCGTGTCCAGAACCTGCTCAAGGACCGCAAGATCCGTCTCGACCTAACCGATCGCGCACGGGCGTGGCTTGGCCGCGTCGGCTACGATCCGGTCTATGGCGCTCGCCCGCTGAAGCGTGCGATCCAGAGATATCTTCAGGATCCTCTGGCAGACCTCCTGCTGCGGGGCCAGGTGCCGGATGGCTCGACCGTCACGATCGACGAGGGCGACAGCGAACTGGTGTTCAAGACGCGCGCGGAACAGCCTGCCGAAGCCGAGGCTGCATGAGTTGGTCCATCGCGGCAGCGAATGTCTGCCGCGATGACCGAAGGAATTGGAGAAATGATCGATGTCCGAGAAGATCCGGGTCGTCTGCCCGCATTGCGATGCGACCAACGCGGTGCCCACGGATCGTCAGCCGCTCACGGCCAAGTGCGGGCGGTGCCACGACCAGCTGTTCAAAGGTGTTCCTGCGGCGCTCGACGGCGCTCGCGCGCGCAAGCACATCCGCAACTCGGACCTGCCTCTGATCATCGATTTCTGGGCGGCATGGTGCGGCCCCTGCCGGGCGATGGCTCCGGTTTTTGAGCAGGCAGCGCGTACCCTCGAGCCGAAGGCCCGCTTCATCAAGGTCGATGTCGATGCCAATCCGGACATCGCGGCCGAACATGGCATTCAGGGCATTCCAGCGCTGCTGGTCTTCAAGAATGGCCAGGTCGTCGCCCGCCAGGCCGGCGTCACTGATCTTGGAACGCTGAGAAGCTGGGCCGAGCGGTTCGGGTCCTAGCTCCGGACCAATGCTCCGATCCGGTCAGCGAATTGGCGGGCGGCGTTGGTCCGACGTGCCAAAGCCGCCGCGCCCGCGGTACCGAAGTGGAGCCTACTCCTTTTGCTGTCCCGGCCACTCGAGGACCGGTGCATCATCAAGTTCAAAGCGCTGCTTGTTGACCGGGGTGATGGTCGCGGGGGGCGGCTCGTGCACCTCGTACGGCAGGCCCAAACGCTCGCAATATCGTATGGCTGCCTCGCGGCTCGGAAACCGAAGGTCGATGTGGACCAATGGGTCTTCTCCACCCGTCCACCCCATCAACCAATCGACGAACGGCTTCTTTCTCTGCTGGAACCTGAGCCTCCATTGATCCTTCCGGGCCCGTCCACCCTGGTTCGTCGCCGTGGGCAGTGGCTCGATAACGGCTCTTGCGTCCTCGGGCAGGGAGCTCAAATAGCGGAGCCACCAGCGGTCGACGGGCGAGTTACGGTCGTGGCTGTAGAGCGCGCGCTCCGAAAAGCCATCGGCGTCACGCCAGACGTTGTAGCGCCGTGCGACCTCGCCCTTCGGGTTGAAGTCTGCCAGCAGCGGCATCGACAGACTTCGAGCCGCCCCCCAGGCGCCGTGGCTGTAAAGGCTGTCGACCGAGATCCCGACGATCTCCACGCCGCGCCTTTCAAATTCGCTGAGCTCCTGCTGATACAGGTCGAGCTGCTTGCTGCACCCAGGGCTCCAATCGAGAGGATAAAAGACCAGGACGACGGTCCTGCCGGCGTAGGAGTCGAGGCCGACCTCTCGTCCACCAGCATCCTTGAGTCGAAAGTCCGGTGCCTTTGTGCCGACGCTCAAGGGTGTGCTGATCGCGTCCCCCTCCATCGCCGGCGCATGCTCATGCAGGCGTTTGAGTTCGTCGAGGGTCGCTCCGAGCGAATCGACAGACGGATGAGCCTGGCCGGCGGTACGCCACAATTCCTGGATCATGCCGTGAAGCAGCGAGAGCGCCTGCTTCTCGGGACTGTCGGTGAGCTTCGGCGCCAGGGCGGCGAAATCGGTGCTGAGCTGTTCCAACCGACTTGGCTGGAAGTCCATTGTGCTTGCGTTTCTGTCCAAGTTGGGCTCCTTGCTCGCAACGTGGTCCGTCTCGCGGAAGTGGGCGCGACGAACCTGCTCTGATGTCGCCGACTCAACCTAGTCGCCCCGGACAGCCGCGGGCTGAGATAGATCAGAGCCTGAACAGCCCCCGACAATAAGACTCGCATTGCTCGATCCGCCTCCGCGGTCGCGCGCAGCCGCAAAGGACGTCGAAGCAGGGCTTACGCCCTCTTGCGAGGGAGAATAATGGTGACCTCATCATTGGATCGCTCGGACGACATCGATCCTTTCGAGGACCCAGCCTCTGGCGTTCAGCCTTCCCGGGCGCCCAGCTGGAAGGGGGGACGAGCCGGTTCTACAGCGCCCCCTGTTGAACACATCGCGCTGCTCGGCACCTTTCCCCCGCGCCGGTGCGGGATCGCGACCTTCACTTCCGACACATTTTCAGCATTGCGGAGAGCCTTCCCGGCCATCGCCGTCGACATCTACGCCATGCTCGGACGGGGAGACACGGGGCATGCCTCATCCGCGGCACTGCTCCTCCGAGAGGCCGTTCTGCGGGACTACGCGCTCGCCGCCGACCGCATCAACGCGAGTTCCGCCGACCTTCTCTGGGTGCAGCACGAATATGGAATCTACGGCGGTGCTGCCGGGGACCACCTCCTGCACTTGCTGAACCGCGTAACAGCACCGGTCATCATCACGCTGCATACCGTTCTCGAGGAGCCTGACGCTGACCAGAAGCGGGTGACAGAGGCGTTGCTGGCTCGCGCTTCGGCCATCATCGTGATGGCGGAGCGGGGCCGCGTGCTCCTCGAGCAAGTCTATGGCGCGGAGCCGCAGGCCGTGCTCGTCATCCCGCACGGCGTGCCGGACCGCGTCCTTGTCGCTCCCGAGACGCTCAAACCCAACTTCCGATGGTCTGGCCGACCCGTCATTTTGAGCTTCGGGCTGCTTGCACCCAACAAGGGGATCGAAGCCATGATCGCGGCATTGCCGGCGATCGTCGAGGCGGCCCCGAATGTTCTCTACGTTGTTCTGGGCGCCACGCACCCGAATCTGTTCGCTGCCGAGGGGGAGACGTACCGGCGGCGCCTCCAGGCGTCAGCTGAGGCGATGGGTCTGGGACCACATGTGAGCTTCATCGACCGGTACGTCGACGACAAGCTGCTGATCGATTACCTGCAGGCAGCCGATGTCTACGTGACGCCCTACACCAATCCGGCACAGATCACTTCGGGCACACTGGCCTATGCGGTTGGCGTCGGGAAGGTGGTGGTGTCCACCCCTTATGCCCATGCTCGCGAACTGCTCGCCGACGACGTCGGAATCCTCGTGGGGTTTGGCGATACGGAGGGTCTTGGTCGCGCAATCGTTGGAATATTCGCCGACGATCGCCGCGCGCGCGCCATTGCGCGGCGAGCCTATGCCCGCGGCCGGGCGATGACGTGGCCGCGCCTGGCTGCGGCAGCGATGTCCGCGATGTCCGACGTCATCAGCCAGGAGCGGTCTTACGCCCGCCAGTGGGGCCCGCGAGCGAAGCGGGCGGACCAAAGATCGCACTCAACAAGAGGATGAAGGAAACATGAAGGCATTAAGGGTTGCACTCCTGCCCGTGCTGCTGCTGGGTGTCGCTGGGTGTACGACGACAGGATCCGGCGTCGGCATGTCGCGCGCGGGTACGACGACCGCCACTTTCGTCTGGAAGTCGAGCAGCGCCCGATCGGGCACGATGACGGCAAATCTGAGTACCGGCGCATCCTACTCCGGGCCTTTCTTTCAGATCACGAGCGAGACGACGATCGACGAGCTCGGCCCACTTTGGACGGGTTGGGGCAATCGCTGGCGGTGGCGGGGGTGGAGTTATTGGGGCCCTACCCAGAGCACACTCACGCACTATAGCGGGCGCGTGCTGGCGAACCTGAGCGGCCCCGACGGCCAGATGCGCTGTCACTTTCGACTGATGCGTCCCGGATCGGGCATGGCCGGAGGAGGTCAGGGACGTTGTCAGCTGCCGAGCGGAACGATGATCGAGGCGACCTTCCCGCCGACCTGACACGAAGCTGTCGATGAAAGCAGGCGCCGCCCTCATCGCGGCGAGGCTCGTCCAGAATGGTGCGACGGCATTCTGCCAAGGCGGGGATGGTCAACGCCATCCCCGCCCGCTTGGGTCAGGGCAGGATCCTGATCTGGTTCACCACGCTCGATACGCCCGGCGCCGACCAGGCGGAGCGCTCCGCCTCCTGGCGTTCCGCCCAGGTCTTCACGGTGCCCTTGAGCGTTACTTTGCTGCCGTCGACCTCGACGTCGACACGCTGGGCATCGACCTGCGCGCTGCGCACGAGGGCGTCCTCGATCTTCTTCTTCACGTCGCTCGGATTGACCCTGGGCTGGACCGTGATCGAGTTGGTGACGCCTTTCACGCCGGAGATCGAGCGAACCGCGCGCTCTGCCCATTCCTTCTGGAAGTTCCACTCGACATGGCCCTCCAGCGTGAGCCATCCGTTCTTGACGACGATCTTGATCTTGTCGGCGGTGCTGGGCAGCTCGCGCTTCAGGGATTTGACCGCTTCCTCCGCGATCTCGGGGTCGAGGCGGTCGGTCGAGAGCTTGACCTGGATTTCGTTGGCGACCGCTTTCACGCCCGAGACGCGCTTCGCCGCCTTTTCGGCATAGTAGGAGTCCATGTAGCTCTTGGTGACGCCGCTGAGCGTCACGATCCCGTCCTTCACGGCAACGGCGATCGTCTCGCCATGTTGGATCGACGGATCATATTGAATCTCGCTCTCCACGTCCTTCTTGATCGTGGCATCGGTGCGGAAAAGTGAAACCATTTCGGATTCTCCTATCAGCGATGGGCTCTCAAGCCCAGTTGGTACTCCGCCGCAGCTTCCCTATTCAGCGAGTCGCGCGTGCGTGCTGACTCATGTCAGCCGGCGATCGATTCTGCCCGAGCAGGGTTGGTCGTGATTTGCGGCCGTCCACATGATCATCTGATCTGGGTCAGTTTCACTCCGCAGTGCGGCGCTATCCTCCCGGGGACCTCAGCAAGCGCGCATGCGGCCGAGGCAGGCACGAACCGCGGCGGCATCGGCACCGCCGCCCGCGGCGCATTGGCAGGATGACGATAATGGCCATCGAAATCGGGATCGACGAGACCAAGAGGAAAGAGGTGGCGGGGGGATTGGCACGCCTCTTGGCCGACACCTACACACTTTATTTGACGACCCACAACTTCCACTGGAACGTCACAGGCCCAATGTTCAACAGCCTGCACGCGATGTTCATGGTGCAATATACCGAGCTGTGGAACGCGGTTGATCCGATCGCCGAAAGAATTCGCTCTCTTGGTGAGCCGGCGCCTGGGTCCTATGGGCAGTTCGCGAGCCTGAGCTCGCTCGCCGACGCCCCTGAAACTCCGCCCAAGGCCGAGGCCATGATCAAGATCCTGGTCGAGGGACACGAGGTCACCGCCAGAACGGCACGCAGCCTTTTTCCCGTAGCCGACGCCGCCGGCGATCAGGCAACCGCTGACCTGGTGACGCAGCGCGTCGCGGTTCATGAAAAGACAGCATGGATGCTTCGCGCGCTCCTCGACGCGTGAGCCGGCGCTGCTGGTTGCCGACGCAGGCGTGAGGAAGGCAGGGGATCTCCTCTGACCTATGTCAGCGTCCGCCTTGCTCAGGCTGCTTACCGTTTTCTTGCTGCGACCAGCGGCTGTCGGTCGCTTTATCAATCGAAAGGAGCAGGTTGATGAAAACAGGGTTGCTTCATGTGGCCGAGGACCGCGGCGGGGAAGCGCGGCTCGACGCCGCGATCCAGCTGGCCAAGGCGTTCGGCCTTCATCTGACCGGCACGCAGGCTGCGCCGCTCTCGGCCTATGCGATGGCGGATCCCTTTGGCGGGGTTTATCCGTCGCTGAAGCTCTTCACCGAGCATGAGAAGCGCCAGGATGCCACGCGGGCGTCGATCGAAGAGAGACTGCGTGACGACGGCGTTTCGTTCGGCTGGGTGCGCGGAGCAGGCTCTCCGGCGGTCGTATTGCTGGACCAGTCCAGGCTGAATGATCTGATCATCCTCAGCCATCTCGAGAGCGACGAAGGCGGCTGGGACGCCGAACTGGATCTTGTCGGCGACGTCGCAGTGCATTCCCGAGCTCCGATCCTGTCCGTGCCCTATGACAACGGGACGCTGAGCCTCGATGGCACCGCACTTGTGGCGTGGAATGCGTCATTCGAGGCAGCGCAGGCGCTGCGCTTCTCGGTCCCCTTCCTGAGCCGGGCAAGTCGTGTTCAGATCGTCACGATTGGAGACGACGCGCCTGAGTTCCCTGCCTCTGGCGCCGCTGCGTACCTGTCGCATCATGGCATCCAGTCCGAACTGCTTCCGGTGGCGCTAGGTGATCTCAGTGTCGGAGAGGAACTGCTGAACGTGGCGATCGACACGCAGTCGAACTTCGTTGTTCTTGGCGCTTACGGCCATTCGCGCATCCGCGAACGAATCCTGGGTGGCGTGACGCGCGAGATGCTTCTGCGGTGCCCGAAGCCGCTGTTACTTGCTCATTGAGAAGGGGAGAACGATCGATGCGAGGCATCATCGTGGCGGCGCTGTGCGTTGCTCTCGCTGGATGCGGAACGCAGAAGGCAGATCAGCCGGACGGTGGTCAGACTGCTCAGAGCGACTCAATCAACAACTACCAGCAGGCGGTGATCAATCTGAACGACGCGTCGAGGAGGGCCGTGCTCTTCCGCGCGATCCGAGATGCAGGTCTGGCGTGCCAGAACGTCATCCAGGCAGAGCGGCTGCCGGACGAGAAGGAGGGGCCGGTTTGGCGCGCGCAGTGCGAGGACAAGTCGTACCACCTCGTCATCGTTCGAGCCGACGGGACGGCCTATGTGGTCAGCCGAACTCGGTGACCCCATCTGATAACCCCTGTGTCGAACCAATTCCGACGGTGGCGGTGTGAAGCAGCTGATCGCGTTCGATCTCGACGGCACCCTGGCCGAAAGCAAAGCCCCGCTCGACGACGAGGTAGCCGGGCTTCTGGCCACGCTCCTCTCCTTTGCCCAGGTGGCGGTGATATCCGGGGGCGACTGGCCTCAGTTCAAGAAGCAGGTGGTCGATCGTCTGCCTGCCCAGTCCGATTTGAGTCGGCTCTGGATATTGCCCACTGCCGGCGCGAAGCTGTTCCGCTTCACCCGAGACTGGGAGCAGGTCTATTCCGAGGCAATCACGCCTAGCGAAAAGGCCGATATCCTGGACGCTCTGGAACGGGCGATACAGGTGGCCGGGCTCAATCGCGAGCCGGCGTGGGGACCCCGGATCGAGGATCGCGGAACCCAGATCACCTATTCGGGTATCGGGCAGAAGGCGCCGCTGGAGGCGAAGGAGGCCTGGGATCCGGATCGCCGCAAGCGCCTGCAGCTGCAGGACATGCTCCGACAATCATTGCCTGACTGGTCGATCAATATCGGAGGGACCACCTCGATCGATATCACCCGGGCAGGGATCGACAAGGCGTTCGGGCTGCGCAAACTCGCGGAGGTTAGCGGCGTCGCGTTCAAGGACATGATCTTCCTCGGCGACTCGATATTTCCGGGAGGTAATGACTATCCCGCCGTCACAGTCGGCGTCGACACAGTTGCCGTTCGCGACGTCCAGGAGACGAAGAGCATCCTTCATGCTCTCACCCTGTGGCTTGAGGCATGATCTCGCCATTGGACCTGCCGCGAAGTTGCTTGCCGATGGCGGAAGCTTCGGATCGAGAACCAGGCGGGGTGTTTATGACAACAAGATTGGTCATCTCATCTTCAACCATACGCAACGGCAGTCGATGAGGGACCGACACAGGGACTGAACAGAATGGCCGATCCGTACCAGACCTTGAACGTGCCGCGCGATGCGGACGAGGCGGCGATCAAGAAGGCTTATCGAAAGCTCGCCAAGGAATATCACCCGGACCGCAACGCGGATAAGCCGGGAGCGGCGGAGCGCTTCTCCGCGATTACGGCCGCCTATGACCTGCTCACCGACAAGGAGAAGCGCGCGCGCTACGATCGCGGCGAGATCGATGAGGATGGCAATCCGAAGGCGCCCTACGGCTTCTCCGATTTCAACGGCGCCGGTCCTTTTGCGCGCCGCGGCGGCTTCCGCGCCGGGGCCGATGGAGGCACGACGACCTTCGAGTTCACCGGGGACGAAGCCGATTTCGCCAGCATCTTCGGCGACATGTTTGGCCGAGCAGAGGCCGCTGGAGGCGGCCGTCGACGGTCTTACCGTCCCCGGGGAGCGGACGTCGCCTACCGCCTGAACATTAGCTTCGAAGATGCAGCGGCGCTGCGTCCGCAGCACATCGAGCTCGGAAGGGGAAAGGCAGTCGACCTGAAGCTGCCCGCCGGCTTTGAGTCCGGGACTCAGGTGCGCCTGCGCGGTCAGGGGGAGGAGGGCCCCGGCGGAGCCGGTGACGCAATCGTGATACTCGAGATCGAGCCACACCGCTTCTTCACAAGGGAAGGAGACGATGTGCGAGTGGAGTTGCCGGTGCGCTGGGATGAAGCCGTGCTCGGCGCCAAGGTGCGGGTACCGACCGTTGATGGCCCAGTGCTGCTGACCGTCCCCAAAGGCTCGAGTTCGGGGCGCACGCTACGGATCAAGGGCAAGGGCTTTCATCGCGCGGACGGCAGCCGTGGCAACCAGCTGGTACGCCTGATGGTCCACTTGCCGTCCGGCGACGCCGAGCTCGAGGAGCTCGCACGCACCTGGGCAAAGCACCACGACGAGAACCCGCGCGCTTCGATGGGAGTGTAAGGGCTCGCGGTGCCGGGAGCTCCTGCGAGTGGCGACCCTGAAGCGGTGGCGCGGAAGGGTCAGTCAGTTGACGGCGGCGGCGCGGTCCAGTCCGCGATCTCCATAGCGTGGGCCTCAACCCAGCGATCAAGCTCACGCACGACACTGCTGAGCGAGAAGCCCAGCGGTGTGAGCGAATATTCCACGCGCGGCGGGACTTCCGGATAGCTCCGGCGCGCTACCAGGCCATGGGCCTCAAGCCGTCGAAGCGCCTGGATCAGCATCTTTTCTGAGACGCCGCCAATACGTCGGCGCAACTCGGCCGTGCGGTACGTGCGCTCGCTGAGCGCGTGGATGACGAGCAGCGTCCACTTCTCCGCAAGGATGCCCAGTACCTTCCTCGCCGGACAGTCGGCCAGGAAGACGTCACATTGCAGGTCTCGAAACGGATCAACTTTCTCCATTACTTACCCATGGGTGTGTACTTCCTATCGGGTAGTTAGAGCTGCATCTCAGGCCGCGCAAGGCGCCGGGCCGGGGAATCATGGCTCGGCGCAGCAAGATCAGAAAGGAGGTTGAGGTGAAGTCGGTATTATTGATCGGTGCCGTTCTTTTCGCGGCGCTCGCACCCGTGCAAGCCCCGGCACAGCAGGCGGCTGCAACCGCAATAAAGCCCCCGGCGGTGCAGGCGCCCGGTTACTATCGAGTAGCGCTCGGTGACTATAAGATCACCGTCCTTACCGACGGTACCACACCGGTTCCGTTCGGAGACCTGCTCCATGGCGCCTCCAGGGAAAGTCTGGCGGACGCCTTCCGCAAAGCGGGCGAGTCGCTTGATCGAGAGACGTCGATCAACAGCTTCCTGATTGACACCGGTGAGCGTCGCATCCTGATCGAGGCAGGGGCGGGGCGCCTCTTTGGTGACTGCTGCGGTCGTCTTCCGGCAACGCTAATGGCGGCCGGATATGCGCCAGAAACAATCGATGCCGTGCTGCTGACCCACGTGCATGGCGACCACTCGGGCGGTCTGACCGTGGACGGCCGCCGCGTCTTCCCGAATGCATACATCTATCTGGCGAAGCGGGAGCTTGATTACTGGCTGAACGATGAGGCCAGAGCACGCGCTAAACCCAGCCACCAGAAGATGTTCGAGGAGGGCCGGGCGGCACTTGCACCCTATCGCGCGGCGGGTCGCATCCGCACCTTCACCGCGCCATCGACGCTATTGCCAGGGATCCGTGTCATCGCCGCTCCGGGCCACACGCCCGGCCACAGCTTCTACGAGATCGAGAGCCGGGGACATCGGATGCGGGTAATCGGCGACATCATCCATGCAGCCGAGGTACAGCTACCCAGGCCCGACATTACGGTCGACTACGATGCCGACGAGGCTTTGGCGGCGAAGACGAGAGCGTCCGCGCTTGCGGAGCTCGCCAGGACGCATGAGCTGGTCGCCGCGCCCCACATCTCCTTCCCTGGGCTGGGGCATGTCGTTCGGAGCGGCACCGGCTATTTCTGGATGGCGATCCCATACTCCGCTGAAGTTCGACAGGTTGGACAATGGGGGAGCCTAAGCGTTCCTGCCGTGACCCCCTGGCTTTTCGACACCAAGGTCGGGGCGGGGGTTTGAACGTCGTTCAGCCCGCTCGATTGCTCGGGTAAGCTCGCCTCCGATCGCAATTGGTACACCGCTCTGTCGAGGGCAGGCCGCACTGCTGGTAGCACGACTGATCCAGGTCAGGACTCACCGGCCCGATACTCTCCATCGTCGGCGTTCGATTTTCTCATGGAGGCTGGCATGGCGAAAGCAATCGGCATCGATCTCGGCACCACCAATTCCTGCGTCGCCGTGATGGAGGGCAAGGAGCCCAAGGTTATCGAAAATGCCGAGGGGGCGCGGACAACCCCCTCGATGGTGGCCTTTCGCCCTGACGGAGAGGTGCTGGTCGGGGCCGCGGCGAAGCGCCAGGCCGTCACCAATCCGGAGCAGACGCTGTTCGCGATCAAGCGTTTGATCGGCCGCAGATACGACGATCCCATCGTCCAGAAGGACAAGGGCATGGTGCCCTACAAGATCGTCCCCGGCGCTAACGGTGACGCATGGGTCGAAGTGAACGGCAAGAAGTCCAGCCCTAGCGAGATTTCCGCCCACATCCTGCGCAAGATGAAGGAGACGGCCGAAAAATACCTGGGTGAGCCGGTCACCGAGGCCGTCATCACGGTGCCCGCCTATTTCAACGATGCGCAGCGCCAGGCGACCAAGGATGCAGGCACCATTGCCGGTCTCGAGGTTCTGCGCATCATCAACGAGCCGACCGCTGCGGCGCTGGCCTACGGCCTCGAGAAGAAGAAGACCGGCACGATCGCCGTCTATGATCTCGGCGGCGGCACCTTCGACGTCTCCGTTCTGGAGCTCGGCGACGGTGTTTTCGAGGTCAAGTCGACGAACGGAGACACGTTCCTCGGCGGCGAGGACTTCGACAAGAGGATAATCGACTTCCTCGCCGATGAGTTCAAGAAGGAGCAGGGGATCGACCTGCGTCAGGACCGGCTTGCCCTGCAGCGACTGAAGGAAGCCGCTGAGAAGGCGAAGATCGAACTCAGCTCGGCATCGCAGACGAGCGTGAACCTGCCGTTCATCACCGCCGACCAATCCGGCCCGAAGCATCTCGACATCCGTCTCACCCGCGCGAAGCTCGAAGCGCTGGTCGATGATCTCATCTCCCGGACTGTCGGCCCCTGCAAGGCTGCACTCGAGGATGCCGGCCTGAAGGCCGATCAGCTCGACGAAGTCGTGCTGGTCGGCGGCATGACGCGGATGCCGAAGGTCGTCGAGGCGGTGAAGTCCATCTTCGGACGGGAGCCACACCAAGGCGTCAATCCTGACGAGGTCGTGGCGCTGGGCGCAGCGATCCAGGCGGGCGTGCTGAAGGGGCAAGTCGAGGACGTGCTTTTGCTCGACGTCACGCCGCTGTCGTTAGGCATCGAGACGCTTGGCGGCGTGATGACCAAGCTGATCGATCGCAACACGACCATCCCCACC
Organism: Sphingomonas olei; assembly: GCF_045369765.1. NCBI lineage: Bacteria > Pseudomonadati > Pseudomonadota > Alphaproteobacteria > Sphingomonadales > Sphingomonadaceae > Sphingomonas > Sphingomonas olei. The sequence goes on along the minus strand of NZ_JBIQEU010000019.1, from coordinate 26,415 downwards.
AAGAAGAGCCAGACCTTCTCGACAGCCGAGGACAACCAGCCCGCCGTGACCATCCGCGTCTTCCAGGGAGAGCGGGAGATGGCCGAGGACAACAAGCTGCTCGGCCAGTTTAACCTCGAGAACATCGCGCCGGCGCCGCGTGGCGAGCCGCAGATCGAGGTGACATTCGACATCGACGCGAATGGTATCGTGAACGTCTCTGCCACAGACAAGGGCACCGGGCGCGAACAGAAGATCACCATTCAGTCGTCGGGCGGCCTGAGCGACGAGGACATCAAGCGGGCGGTCAGAGACGCCGAGGAGCACGCCAGCGAGGACAGGAAGCGCCGCGAGCTGGCGGAGACGCGGAACCAGTCCGATGCGCTGATTTTCCTATCCGAGAAAACCCTGTCGGATGCCGGTGACCGGGTAGCCGCTGCCGATCGGGAGGCAGTGGAACAAGCCGTCTCGAAGCTGAAGACGGCCATGGAGGGTGAGCAGATCGAGGAGATCCGCAAGAGAAGTGAGGACCTGCAGGCCGCCACCCAGCAGGTCGTCAGTGCTCAGCGTGCTGAGAGCGGCAGCGCATCCGCTGCGGACGATGGAATCGTGGACGCCGAGTTCGAGGAGGCGGACGACACGAAGAAATGAGGGCCGCTGCGCGCTGGCCCCCATTGGTCAGAGGGGCGCCTGCCCCCCCCGGAAGCATGAAGGCTGGGCAAGATGAACCAAGACGACACTGCTGATGAAAGGGAGGCGGCGCCTTCCCAAGGCGCGAGCGGCGAGGACGCCGGGCCGGACCGCGCAGTTCCTGCATCGGAGGTCGAGGAACTGCGGGAGCGGCTCCTACGCGCACTGGCTGATGCCGAAAACGCCAGAAAGCGGGCCGATCGCGCACGCGCCGAGGGTCGAGAAACCGGCATCTCGGATCTAGCCGAGATGATCGTTCCAGCGCTCGATAGCCTTGATCTGGCGATCGAGGCGGCATCTCGAACGGAGGGGGCGCAACCAAGCCTCGATTCCCTGCTCGACGGGCTCAGGGCGACGAGCAGGGCGTTCGTGGATGGTTTGGCAAAGGCGGGGGTGGAACGGATCTCCCCACAGAAGGGGGAGGCGTTCGACCCGAACAGACATGATGCGATCGCCTCGCGATCCGAGACCGAGACCGCTGAGGGGCTGGTGCTTGAGACCCTGCAGCGGGGATATAAAGTCGGAAGCCGGCTCATCCGCCCCGCACGCGTCGTGATATCTTCAGCAGGCTGAGCGGGAGGGCGGATCCGATGCATCGGGACGCCATCGCCCCTCATTCTTCCGGTGCAGCGGAACCGGCCTGATATGCAGCGAGGGCAGGTATGGCCGGTCGGGTTGCTCTGGTGGCTTGCCGCGCTAGCGAGCGTGGCCGGCATCTCGGCCGGGCAGGCAAGGCCCTCGCCCGCGACAACCGACGCTCGGCTCCCGGTCTACGACGTTCGCGAGGTCGTGAGCGGAGATCAAACCGCCTTTGAAGTCGCGATCCTTGCCCCTCCTCGTTGGGGCGATCGCTCGGTGAGAAGCCGCCTGCTGCGGAAAGCCGCCCAGGTCGCAGCCGGCCGCGGAGCACACTGCTTTGCCATCGAACGTGCACAACTGAACCGCAATGTATCGTACGTGCCGCTTCGATCCGGTCACATGACGATCTCGACGAGTGGGAGCGCAGCGGAGTGGCGGCGCTACTGGCGGCTCTACAGGAATGTGCTCGCCTCGCCGGGTATCCATTTCGGCCTCGGCACAGTTTCGCGCATCGGGAACCGTGTCGTCGAGGGGCGCCTGTTGATCCGCCTCTGTCAACCGGGCGCCGAGACACCGCGACATGCTTTCGAAGTCCAGAAAATACTGTCGAGCATTCGAGCTTCCGAGCCGGCTGGAAGCCCTTGATGGCCTGATCCTCTCCTTGCGACCTGGCCAAGCGACGGGTCCCGCAGATCACGTCGGCGGAGGTAGACGAATGGCCGTAGTCGTTCTCATGATTGAGCATCTCGGCGAGGTGTTCTGGTCGACGCATCACAGCCACGCGACTGCCTGGTCCTTTCTCCTGTCTTACGTCAACGATGCCTGGACGCAGCAATTCCCCGACAAGCCTCCGCCACAGGATGAGGAGGAGCGGGTCGAGATGTTCTTTGCCGGGGATGGGAACGAGTATGTTATTGCTGAAGCTGGCGTCGAGCTGAAGCCCACTGTGCATTAGGTCGTAAGGTTATGAGCGGGGCCAACCCTTAAGCCCACCTGTCCGCCTTCGATCCTCGGCTGCCGCGTTGAGGCGGTGCCCCAAGCCGATGCCCACTCTCGGAAGAGGTCGACTTGATGAGATTGTGGCTTGGCCAGAGTTCGCTCTTGCCAGGTCCGAGCGGTGATACCGACCGATTGCGCGTCGAAGCCAGATCCGGCGCTTATGCTCGTTGCCGACGATCACGCATCCGTTCGATCCCGCACCTGCCCGAAATCACGGATCAGCGAGGAACGGGAAACGGCTGGCGGGCAAAGCATCGCCAGTAGTTCGGCCAGGTCGATCGATGCGAAGCTCACCGAACTGTCCGCGACCCCGTAGGGCATGATCAGCCGGCCGGCGTGCGCCAGTGCCCCGCAGGTATAGACGACGTTGGGAACATAGCCCTCCCGAGCTTCATCGGAAGGCGACAGTAGCGGCACCGCCGTTCGTCCGATGATGCAGGATGGGTCCTCTCGATCGAGCAACAGTGCGCCGATTGAATATTTGCGCATTGCGCCGACGCCGTGGGTAAGTACGAGCCAGCCCTCCTCGAGCTCGATGGGCGCCCCGCAGTTGCCGATTTGGATGAGTTCCCAGGCATATTCAGGACGGGCGAGAAGTTCACCGCGCTCCCATCGATACAGGTCTGGCGAACGCAGCAGGTAGAGGCTCTCGCCATCTTGCCGGCCGACCATCAGATAATCGCCATCGAACTTGCGTGGGAATAGGGCCATGCCCTTGTTGCGCGCGGCACTCCCTTGCAAAACCCGCAACTCGAAAGTCTCGAAGTCGCGGGTCAGCAGTATCTCCGAAGCGATCGCAGCGCCGCTGTAGGCGGTGTAGGTGCCGTAATAGGCGCGCTTCCCATCGTCATCCTCGAACCTGACGAGACGCAGATCCTCCAGGCCGTTGCGTTGGGCCGGCGTGAACGGGAACAGGACCATTTCGTCGAGACGGTTGCTGCAGTCATGCCGGCGAAAGACAACACTGCCGTCCGGCTGGCTCTCAGCCTTGGCGGCGACCGCAAGATCGGGCTCCGGATCAAGCTCGATAGTGCCGTCGGCACGAACGATCCCTTGTCGAAAGGTCACAGAGGAAATGTGCCCCTCGCCCACGGCCCGCAGCGACAGGATGAATCGAAGCGCCCCCTCGGTCAGCCCCATCTGGTCGGGGTGCGGAACGATGCTCGGGTTCATGACCGCCGCGGCGCCGAAGGAGTATTCGTGGCAAAAATAGGCGCCGATGAGTTGGCGCTGAGCGCGGTCCAATGGATCAGCCAGGCCGATCTCGGACGCCACCTGATCGTACCGCTCCTCGAACACCCGGCGTATCTCGCGATGGCGGCTTTCGAAATCCGCGAGCACAAGGGCGAGCTCGGCTTGGGTCGTGCGGCCGTCCATGGCGCGCACCGCGGCAATGATCCGCCGCACTCGATCATTATTGACCGGGTTGATGTCCCGCGGCTCCGGAGCGAGATGAAGGGGCCGTACGACGACCCGATCTGGGTTCGGCAGCAGCCGCAGGCTGGATTGGATCAGCGGCATGCAACGCCTCCGGAAGCAGCGGCTCGCGCCTTGCCTCTCTCTGAACCCTCGGCAGCGCTGCCGATACGCGCAATCGCTAGAGCCGCGAACTGATAGGCAAGGATGGACTCCGCACCCTGGTTCAGGTTCACGCGGTCTACCTGCAATCCGTCGTAGCAACCGCCATCGGGGCTGGCGATGCGCGCTCCCAGGTCATTGGTGCCCAGGTACCAGGCGAAAGCCGCTTCGGCATGCGCTCGCCAACGCTGGTCGCCGTCTTGCTCAAATGCGAGGGCGCACGCGTCGATTGTTGCCCAGGCTTCAAGTGGCTGCTGGTCGAAGGCGCGGGGGGCCTGGTACTCCGCCCCGAAGCTTTGGGTCCCTACGGGTCGGAAGTGACCTTCGGATGCGGTCTGCAGCCGTCGTAGCCAGTCGAGCGCCTCCAGCGCCTCGCGGCGCATGTCACCATCATCAAGAACATCGCTCGCCAGCAGCAACGCCTCGGGGAGGCGGGCATTGTCATAGGCGAGCACCGGTTCGAACCACGTCCAACCGCTTCTCCTTTCTGCGCGGAGCAGGCTGAGCAGCTCTCCCGCGAATGTCTCCAGCTGGAGCCTTGCGGGCCGAAGTCCGGGATAGACGCGAAGATGAGCGGCAAGGCCGAGTATGGCGAACGCTCGGGCTCGCGGGCTCGTGAGATAACCAGTGGCCGGGATCACCTTGTCGGCAAGCGCCGTAGCCCAAAGCTTGAGACCGTGATTGCGGGTTAGCTCCGCCGTGCGCCCGATCGCCCACAGCGCCCGGCCAAAGCTGTCCTGCGAGCCCTCGCGCTCGAGCCATTGCCGATCGAAGCCCATGAAGTTGCGGAACCGCTTGGAGTGCTCGTCCCAGGCGAGATCGACGAAGGAGGCGTAGGTAGATGCGAGCATGATAGCGCGTTTGCTGTCTATCCCCTCCGCCTCGAACATTGCGGCAAGCATCAGGGCTCGAGCGTTGTCGTCGAGGCAATAGCCATGTCGCCGGTCGGGCACCGTGGACCGGCTGTGCTGGAGCATGCCACAGCCATCGCTCATTCGGGCGACGGCATTGAGAGTGGACTTGGGCGACATTGCCTTGGAGGGGTTGAGCTGTACCAGATCCTGCTTGGAACTGGCTTCGACACGTGCCCGTTGGAAGAGGGTCGTGTAACGCTCCGCGACCACCGGCCAGATCATCTCCCGGCCGGCTTGGTAGGCGTTTCGACGCAGCTCGTCGCAGAGGCTCCGGTCGGAAAGGACGGCGCCGACCGCCTCGGCGAGCGGCTCGGGTGACGCGAACGGCACGAGCTGCCCGCGGCGGTCGGCGAGCAGCTCCTTCGCATGCCAGTAGGGCGTCGAAATTACCGCCTTGCCGAGGCCCACGGCGTAGGCCAGCGTGCCACTCGTAATCTGCGCCTCGGAAAGATAGGGCGTCACATAGATATCGCAGGCTGACAGCCACGCTTGTAGGGTTGGTGCGTCGACATACTCGTTCACGAACCGGACGTGGCTCGAAAGACCGAGACTCTGAACGCGAGCTTCCAACCGCTCGCGATAGCGTTCTCCTTCGCGGGCCACCAGATGAGGGTGCGTTGCCCCCAGGACGACGTAGACGAGATCGGGGTGGTCCTTAACGAGACGAGAGAGCCCATCGATCATGACCTCGATGCCCTTGTTCGGCGAGAGCAGGCCGAAGGTCAGGATGACCCGGTGGCCATCGAGGCCGAAGCGGTGCTTGTGGAACGCGGGGTCAAGGAATGGCACGTCAGGGATTCCGTGCGGGATCACGGAGATCTTGCTGTCCGCTACCCCCATGTCGCGCTCGAGGATGGTTCTTCCCATTTCTGTCATAGCGACAAGGCGCGACGACCGCTCGACGAGCGCTTGCATAACCCGTTGCTGAGCACGGTCTGGCCGCGTCAGGATCGTGTGGAGCGTTGTCACGATCGGCGCCCGAAGCTTCTCGAGCATCGGCAGGAGATAGCCGCCGGCATCCCCGCCGAAGATGCCAAACTCGTGTTGGACGCACACCACGTCGGGATTGAGCGCGTTGAGATGATCCGCCGCGGCCAGGTACGCAGCGGGATCGTCCTGCGCGATCTCGTAGCCGACCTCCGAGGGATAGAGGTGCCGCATGCCCGGATCGTTCATGGCGACCGTCAACAGACTGGCGTCAGGCGCGATTTGAACCAGCGCGCTGCGCAGGTCGGCCGTGAAGGTCGCGATGCCGCAGCGGCGCGGTGGGAAGTTGCCGATCAGGGCGATGTGGCGGACCGGCGGGGTCAGGGCATAGCCACTCATCAAGCTCTCCTTCTAAGACGTCTTCAGGGTCAGGGGGTGCCGCGTCGTCTCCAGGTCAGGAGGCGGGCGCTGCCGCCGACAGCGCCGCAGCCGGTGAGGGCGCTGGCGGCTCGGTCGCCTCAGCTGCCAAGCGTACTAGCCGGCGCACTTCCTGAGCACGCTCGCGGGGTATCACCAGGATCACGTCCTCCGTCGCAACGATGACAAGATCCGATATGCCCAAGGCCGCGACGCGGGGGCCATCGCTCCGGATCAGGCAGCCCTGGCTGTCGAGGGCGAGCACATCGCCGTGGAAGGCATTGTCGCTATCGTCCCGAGTTTCGACCTCGTGGAGCGCGTCCCAGCTCCCGATGTCGGACCAGCCCACATCGACAGGCACGACCGCCATGCGCGATGCGCGCTCCATGACCAGGTAATCGATCGATTGCGCTTCGATGGCGGCAAAGGTCGCACGATCGGGGATCACCCGACCTGCCTCGCGATGGCCAGTGGACAGCGCCTTGCGGACCGAACCCAAGAGCGTGGGGGCTTGGATCGAGAGCTCCTCGAGGAGGCGGTCGGAGCGCAGGAGAAATATTCCAGCGTTCCACAAATAACTGCCTTCGGCGAGCATGCGCTCGGCGCGGGCGGCTTCGGGCTTTTCGACGAACCGGTTCACCCGGCATATCGGGCCGGAGAGCGAGTCTCCCATGTGAATGTAGCCGTAGCCGATTGCCGGGCGGTCGGGCGTGATACCGAACGTCACTACCAGCCGTCTTCGGCTAATGAAAGCGCACGATGAACGGCCTTGCCGAACGCTTCAACGTTCCTGATCACATGATCGCTTGGCATGACCAGCAGCAGGGTGTCCTCCTCCACACTCTCGAGCGCAGCCATCGCAAGGGCGGGGGCGGTGTTGCGCCCAATGGGCTCGAGGAGCAGTCGCGAGGGAGCGCAGCCCACCGCACTCAACTCGGCGATAACGCGCCTCTCATGCTCCTGGCTTGCGACAATGATCGGAGCGGCTGCATGCCGGATGCTCCTGGCCCGAAGAACTGTTTGTTGCAGAAGGCTCTTTTCGCCGGCCAAGGGCAGAAACTGCTTAGGCGTCTGTTCGGTCGAAAGTGGCCACAGCCTTGTCCCAGAGCCACCGGACAGGATGACGGGGATCAACTGCATGGGATCTCGCCCCTCTTTCGCTAAGTCCCTGGGGAGAGCAGCGCTTTCCCAAGAGGGACATCGGTCCGAATCCTTTCGGCGGCGGGCGATCGAGATGGCCGCATCCGCTGCCAAGGCGACGTTACGATTAGAATCGGGGTGGTTGCCTCGCCCTGCGCTAGATCAGTCGGGGGAGGAGAGTGCGAGAAGCCAAAGCCTGGGGCCGGATCAGCCGTTTCTTACTTCGCCCGTTACGTGGCTCAGCCTTGTCGGCGCCCGCTGCCCCGCTCGATGCGCGGCGATCAGCTCCTGCTCTCGCTCCTGGATCCAGGGTGGAAGAACTGCTCCGCGGTCGAGGAACAAGCTCGCGCGTTCGAGCCACGGATGACCGGTATTGTGAAGCTCGTTCATCGAGTCCGCGCCGTGAAGCATGGGACCGAACCGCACAGCTTCGACACTTCCGCTCGCAAGCCTCTCGTCGAACGATTGATCGACGCGCTGCAGAAAACGAGCGAGATCCTCCATGTCGGCAGGATCCGGGAAAGCCGGCTCCACGGCGCGATCGGGCAAGTAGCGCAGTACCGGCGGCCACTGAGAGATGTCGTCCCACCAAAGCGGCGGCATCGGAATGCCATCCGATCGGGCGGAGCGGGGGTGCTTGGTCATTTCGCCAACCGGGAGGTCCACGAGCTCGTAGAACTCCGTCGTCGTCCAGGCATGATGGTCGTCACCCCAGAAGCCGCCCCATCCCGCAACGTTTGGGTTTTCGAAGACCTCCGCGGCGCAGAATGCTCCCAGCCACACCCGGGACGCGATCCCCAGGCGGCCGAGCAGCCGCTGAACCGCGATACTGGTCTGCACGCACTTGGTGGGGTAAGTCTCGGCGTAGTGGATCCGCGCAACTTCGTCGACGGTCCCGGCAACGAGCCGGCGCAGGAAGGGCGTCGTGCGTTTTCCCGCACGGGACTTGGCGACCTGCAATTCTATGAAGCGTTGCTTGATCATCTCAAGCTGGAGTGGTCGCGGAAACGCGAGCGTCATTCACGAGGACGTTTGGGGCGATCGGACTCAAGCTCTTTTGTCCATCCTCGGATCGTAGATCCATTTGCGCACCTTTCGGGCCGCAATCCTTCCGGCATCGCGATGCCCCGGATTGATCAGGACGTTCAGCTCTTCCGGGATGACCACCGAAGGGACCATCAGAAGCGCAGATCGGCCACTATTGGCCCAGTCGGTCCCGAAGGTCGTGCTCACCAGGCCCGCCGGCTCCGCATCCCAGCCTACGGGCAGCGACGAAGCCGCCGTGCTCTCTGCGGCCGCCCATAGATCGTCCGGAACCTCGATTTCGACAAGATACCGATTGAGCGGCAAACCGCCAGCATTCAGATGGACGAGAGTTTCGAGGCAGGCGAGGGCACGCGTGGGGGAGGAATAGACGACAGCGACCCCCACATCATTCCAGCGGCCGCCGGTAAGCTTGGCGCCCGTGCCCGTCATGTCGTCGGCCGTGTAGGTCTTGGTATCCGTGGCAATCCGAAACAGCCGCTGGCTCACGCATAGGCTCCGCTCTGGATCTGAGCGAGCGCACGCGACACGAGAGCTTGGCCCTCCATCGTATCCAGAAAATCGATCGGCTTGGCGCCTTTGAGCGCAGGCAGCGGCTCGCGCAGCCAGCGGGATAGCCAGGTGGGCGCATCGAAATCCTCACCCGCTCCGGACTCTTCGACCATTGCTTCCAGCTGGCCGACGAGCTTCGCGAGACCCACGACGCGCTCGCTCTCCTCGACGGACAGAACCTCGTCTCGAGCGGCCTTTCGGTTGACGGTCGCGGTCTTGAGGCTGAGCGCATCGAACATGACGTTCTGGTCCAGGTGGAGCTCGGTGATGAGAATCTTGACCTTGCGCGCAGAAACGCCGGCCTTGATGAACTCGATGCGCTCCACGGGTGCGGCCCGAAAGAGGTCGACATAGGGAAATGAGGGCGGGAACGCCGGGTCGGCTTTCCTCTGAGCGGCGGATGCGTGGGCCACGGAAATGCTCCTTTGAGCAGTTATATGGCTCATCTGAGCAGAGCTTGCAAGGTGGGTTGGTCGATCGCACCCAACCTTATTTACGCTGCTGGACACGCTTGATCGGCAGCGAGGCGGTGCTTGCGCGGCCGCAGGCGTGGGCCGAGTTATCCCGAGGCGAGCATCGCCCGCAGTTTGAACAGGCGCTCCTCCAGCTCGAGCCACGATCGCCCCGGGACACGCGCTCCGCTCAGGAACTCCTCCAGCAGCGCGATCTCGCGGTCACGATCATGATGCGTGCGACAAAGCCGTGCGGCCACCAGCCAGTCCCAGGGCGCGCGGTCGCGCCGCGCTTTCGCCAGTAGCGGCGCCAGTTCGTCCTCCGGAACGGTGCCGGTCTTTTGGGCGCGAGGTTTGCCGACCGGGATCTTCGGCGCCTTCCGTTCGCCTGCCAGGATAGCGCCAGCCTCCGCGCGCCGCCTGAGCACGGGATGGTTCGGCGTTACGCTATCGGGGTAGCGGCCGAAATACTCGTCGACACTCTCTACGATCTCTCCGAAGCGGCCAAGCTTGCGCAGGACCAGCGTCAAACGATCCAGAGCTGCGATGTCACCTTGAGCAGAGACACCAATCTCACGTCTCAAGTCAGCGACAAGGCCTGTCTCGTAGGTGATCGCGCTGTATTCGTGCATCTGCGCGATTGCCTCGCGATACCGCGCGACCGCCCGTTCCGGATCGCTGATCTCCAGCGGCCGCGTTGCCGAGATGAAGCTGGTTGTCGCATCCCGCAGCTTGTGAAAGCGGTCGAGCGCCGCATAGTCGAATTGACGTCCCGGGTTGACCCAATTGATAAGGGTCTTGCCGTGGCGTACGATCAGTTCGCCTTCGAGTTCGAGGGCGTACCCCTCGTCCATATCCTCGGCGACGATCACGACTTCGTACGCACAGCCACACCGGCTCCGGACGAAGTGGTGCCATTGCGCATCGCGGTCCGTCGACCAGGCCCGAGAGCCTGATCCCTTGCCGATATAGAAGGGGATCCGGTCGGGCCCGAGATGCGCATAGACGTAGCAGCGCTTCGGTGTGCGGCGGTCGCCGAGCACGCGGAATGGTTGCAGTTCAACCTGTTCGAAGCGCTCGCTCATGGTCGGCCGCCGGCAAGTAGATGCTTCGCCAGGTGCAGCAAGATGTCGGCGGTGGCCGCGGCGGCTCCTGCCGCCTGAGCCCAGGTCACGGCGCGAATGGAATTCTTGATGACCTCGTCGACGGCGAGGTCCGCCTTCTTGCCGAGCCACACCATGATCTTGGCTCCCCATCGCTCGAAGCGGCGGCCGAGCGTCGCAAGCTCGAGTGCATCGGGCGCAGGATCAGCAAGCGCCGCCCGTGCCTCGACGATCGTCGCCCTGACGGTCTCCCGATCCTCATCGGAGTAGGGTGGAATGCCCACCTCGTCGGGGGGAGCATTGTGCCCGAGCTGTGCTGGAACCCTGGGAAGTTCGGCGATGATGGCTTCCAGTGCGTCCAGCCGTTCGAGCGCGGACGCCGTGAGCTGCGCCGCGTTGGCGTCGCTAAGCCCGCCATCCTCATCCTCGGGATGCTCGTAATAGTCGCCCGAGGAGGAGGGGGCCCACTCCGTGGTGCCATCGCTTTCGATCGCCTTGACGGCGGACAGGATCAGCTCCTCATCGTGCTCCTCTTGGAAGGCGCCGTACAGCACGTCACTTGCCTCGAACGGTCCGCCCCACGGATAGATGTAGCTGTCGGTCTCGTTGTCGCGCGGGGTTTGCACCTGCGGGTCTTCGAACTGCTCGTGGAACCAGGCGACCATCGTTTCGACGGCTGCTTCCCGGGCCGCCTTTCGCTCCTCTTCCTCGCGGCGTTTCTCCTCGACGGTGGCCCAATAATGAGCCTCCTCCTCCTCGTCAGCGCGTCGCCGCTCCTCGTCTGTCCACTCGCGAGCCATGGCAAATGGATAGCGGGCCCGCCTGCGTCCGTCCAAGCTTCTAAGCTCTCGCGTCGGGACGGCGCTACGCATCACCCATTTGCTGGCGGTCCTGCTTGGCGATGGCGATCAAGCGGATCCCTTCCGAGACGAGCCACTCGAACCGCTCGCGCGCAGTGCCCGGAGCGAGATCGAAACGCTCCTCGTGCCGGGCAAGAGCGAGCTCTTTGGCCCTTGGCATAGGAAATTGGCGGGCGAAGATCGTCACCGAAGCCTGCGCGTCCGAGGCCTCGTTGAAGTGCGCCCAATAATCTTTGGCCGCACTCCGCCACGTAGCGCTCGCCGCCACTGCTTCAGCGAGCGCCGCACGGTCGACCTGGTGGCGGGCGTGGGGCGTGGGTTCGCCGATCAGGGCTCGCAAGTCGGCGGGGCGCAACGCGTCTTCGCCAATCCCCGGCACGACCTTGCCCGCTTCCACGACGACCGATCGGCAGTCCTGGCACACTGAATAGGACCGATGTGCGTCGAAGATCAGGGGTATGTCATGGGCTCGCCGGCGCCACGCCAGGTTATCGGGGTTCGCCTCGACGCAGAAGTCCCGCAGCTGCTGGATCCGGGCACCGAACTTGCCGGTGTTGCCCCGCCTGGTGACCTCGAACTTGCTCCGCTCGCAGATGCCACAGATCCAATCCTCCCCGGCGCCCAGCCACGGGCGAGAGGTCGCATTGGCGGCGCAAACGGCGGCGAAGTCGGCGGCACTCGGCGCCACCACCCGCCGGTTCTGCCCCTTGCTCTTGGCCACGGAATGCCCGTCACTGGCGCGCGATCGGGCCCAGAGCGCTTCCTCCATCTCGGAGAGCCCGGAGCGGGGACTGCTCCTTTCCGAGGCCATGCGATATAGCATGGTGGCATTTGTGGAGGAATCCACCTGACCGGTGCCGTGGGCCTCACGATCGTGCCGACCGGCGTTCACGCGCTCGGCGAACATCCGCGCGAAGGAAGCCCGGTCGCGAAAAACGGGTTCGGCTGCTTGCCAGGCACTGCTTGCGGCGTTGGCGTCGAGTTCGTGCCGCTCGTTGGCGCGCACTCGGATGAAGCGGCTGATCTCGTCGGGCGAGAAGCTGAACCATCTGTCGATATCCGGCGCGAGCGCCGCCTTCATGTCCGCGTCGGCGTTGTTGCAATCCTCGCAGACCAGCGTGGCCGCAAACCGCTCGACCAACGGAAAGACGAGGGTATGCGCCACCTGTCGCCTAGCCCGCTCGTCGTCGCTGCCGTCCAGTTCCTTGACCGGGCGCAGCAGCGTCTTGGCGAAATCTCCGAGGTGATCATGATGCCACACGAGCTTGCACAGGAGGACCCCATCGGCGGTCACCCGCGCGATAGACGCTTTCGCACGCTGACAGCACGGACATTCCCACCCCTGCCATGTCGACGCCCAGTGGCTGTTCAGATCGAGCTTTGACGCCTGCAGCTTCTGCATCAAAGACCGCGTGAGGTGGCTCCAACGCCCGTCCACCACACGCGTAAGGATGTGTCCAGCGACCTGATCGTCATCCATGGCGGCGAAGTTCGGGATGTCGATCGTGATACGCTCTTGCACGGCCCAGCAGCTCCTTCTTCCTCAGCCGTTCCTAGAGGAACCGGTCGCCAGCGTGGTCGCGAAACCGATCGGCCGAGCGGACATATTCGGAGAGGATCTGGACCGTCTTGTGCCGGCTCACTTCCTGCATCTTGAAGATGGTCGCGCCCTGGCTGGCTGCCTCGGTCAGGAACCCCGCGCGCAGTGAATGACCCGAAAACTTACTTGCGTCATAGCCGGCGGCGGCGGCGCAGTGCTTGACGAGCCGGGCGACCGCCTTGTCAGACATCGGGAACGTGGTGAGCTGGTCGCCGCGGGTCAGCCGCCGAAACAGCGGCATGGCGGCTCCCTCAGTCGGGGTCCTCTGGACGTCGACCTCAAGGGCACGCACCGCAGCGATCCAGTCGAGCAACAAGGCTTTCGGGCGGATCCGCGAGCCTTCCGGGACCGCGATCGTCGCGCCTTCTCCTGCCTGGTCGGTCTTCGTCGCGCCTAGATACAGCTCCAGGCCGCGTTCGAGGACGCCGACGCTGTCCATCGTCAGCGCTACCAGCTCGGAGCGTCGCAGCGCCGCGGCCATGCCGAGCGCGAGGAGCGCGCGGTCGCGGGTGGCGCGCAGGCCATCGCCCTTGATCTCGGCTAGCATGTTGCGCAGCGCGGAGGCGTCGGCGGCGTCCTTCCTGGTCTTCCTGACCTTCTTGTCATTGCGAATGCCGGCGAGCGCCTCGCGCAAGCCCCCGGCTTCGGGGTGCGCGCCGGGCGCCGGATAGTTGCTTGCGCGGTGATAGTGGCCGATGGCTGCAACCCGCCGCTCGACGGTGCTCGCCTTGGCGCCGGCATGGGCCTGGTTGGCGACGAACGCGGCGATCTGCTCGGGGTGGGCCGGCATCGGCTGGAGCCCGCGCGAGCTGCACCATGCTTGGTAGATCTTCCAGTCGGACGCATAGGCGCGGTGCGTCGCCGCGGCGCGCGCCGCTTTCTTATAGGCAGCCGCGCGCTCTAGGTCCTCATGCAGGACCGCGAGCATGCCGCTGGCGGCGACGAGCGCGGGAAGCGCGGGGGTCGACCCGGCTTCATCGCTCATTTCGCCGTTCTCCTCGTCCGCCACCATGCCCTCAACCACGCTGCGGAGTCGTTCTGCCACCCTCCCCGTGCCTTGTCACTCGTGTCCGATAAGGAATGTTATCGGACACGAGAAGCGTGCATAGAGACGGTCCTCGCCTCTTGCCTTTGGGTGGAGCGCAACGCGAAAGCCGTCCAGCGCTGATCTGACAAACGCAGAGGGCAGCGCTATACCCTTGTGGGGCCTGCCAGCTGCGAGGTTGGCGACCGCATCGAACAGGTTGTCGCCACATTCGAGCTGCAGCGCTACCTTCAACTGCGGCCGGTCTCAATATTGCTCCTAGATTGACAATAATCGCAGCGAGGAATGAAGTCCTGCAATGGGGATCCTCACAAACATCAAGTCGCTGCAGGGAATGGGAATCTACGCCGACCGCGGCGCGCGATCGCCGTCCCTGAACTTCCGACGCTACAATCTGATTTACGGGTTTAACGGTTCGGGCAAGAGCACGCTGTCGCGGCTGTTCGCAAGCCTCGAGTCGGGTGGACCGCACCCGAAGCTCCCGCAGAGCGGCACGTTCGAGGTGACGCTGGACGACGGGACGGCGTTCGGGTGCCCGACCAATCCCAAAGGGTTCGAGCAACGGATGCTCGTGTTCAACTCGGACTACATCGAGCAGAACCTTCAATGGGCCGCCGGGCGCGCGAAACCGGTGTTTTACATCGGCGCGGACCAGGCGGAAGCTGCCGCCGAGCTGACGAGGATCGGGGGCGACATCGTCAAGGCGGAAGCGAAGAGCGAGGCGGCGGCTGCGACCGAGAGGGCCGCGGACAAGACCTTCGCCAGCTACAAGCGCGAGCGCGCCAAGTCGGTCGCGTCGCGCCTCCATCTCGGTAGCCGCAAGTACGAGGCGCCGGCGCTCGCGAGGGACTTCGACACCTGGAAGGATCATGAAGGACCCAGGTTGACGGATGACGAGCTGAAGGCCGCCGAGGACACCCGCAGGATGGACGAGCCAATGCCCGGCCGCGACCCGCTGTCATTCGAAAAGAGCACCATCGAGACGGCCTACCGGTTCATCGCCGAGGTCTGCGGCCAGTCGCTCGCGACCGTCGCGCTCGAGGAGGTGCGGCGGCACCCAGACATGCTACTCTGGCTGAAGCGCGGCCACGAATACCACGACGCCCACGGGCTGGCCGACTGCCTTCTGTGCGGGAACGAGATCCCGGCGGAACGCCGCGCCTTGCTGGCGGCGGCGCTCGACGACAGGGTCGATCAGTTCGTCGCCCGCCTGAAGAGAACCGCCGAACGTCTCGACGGTCTTCTAGGGTCGATCAACCAACTGGCCGCCCAGCTGCCCGCGGTGGACGACCTGGCCAGCGAACTGCGGCCCGGCTTCAGGGACCTGAGGCAGGACGCGTCGAAGAACGCGCGCCAGCTCGCGGAGCAGTTGCGCACGCTGCAAGGCGTGCTGTCCGCAAAGCTGGAGCGGCCCGCCTCTCCCGCGGATATGAAGGACGTCGCCGCCGAGGCGGATGTGCTCGCCACCGCCGAGCGCCTGGCGGCAAGCGTCGCGAGCGTCAACGAGACGATCGCAGTCCACAACCAAGGCGTCGCCGACTTCGCGAAGCGGAAGGAGGATGCGGAGACGTCCATCCGCCGCCACTTCATCGTCGACTGCCGCGAGGAATACGCCAAGACGGCGAATGACGTCGGCGACGCCACCGCCAGGCTGAAGGTCGAGACCGATGCGCTGTCCGCCCTGCGGGAGAACGCACGCGAGCTGCGCCAGCGCATCCGGACGCACGGCCCCGCGGCCGCCGTCATCAACAAGCTCATCGCGGCCTACCTCGGCCACGGCGAGCTGACCATCAACCCCGTCGACGAAGGCTATGAACTGCACCGCCATGGGACGCCGATCACCGGCATGCCGAGCGAGGGCGAGAAGACAGCCATCGCGATCTCCTACTTCCTCTCCTCCATCGAGGCGGACAACCGGAAGCTGAAGGACGTCATCGTGGTGGTGGACGACCCGGTCTCGAGCCTCGACACCAAGGCGCTAAACTTCGCCTGCTCCCTCGTGAGGACGCGGCTCGAGAAAGCCGCGCAGGTCTTCGTCCTCACGCACAATCTCCAGTGCATGAACGAGTTCCGAAAGGCCTGGAAGGGCAAGGCACGGCCTCCCGCCGGCAAGGATCCGACCGCCACATTCCTCTACATTGACGTCACGATCCCCGAGGGAGAGCACCGCCGCTCCTCCAGGATCATCGAGATGTCGAAGCTGCTCCGCGAGTACGATTCGGAGTACCACTTCCTTTTCAGTCACGTGCTGCGCTTCGCCGAGCAGCCAGACGCTTACGACGACCACAGCTACATGATGCCCAACGTGATCCGCCGGGTGCTCGACGTGTTCCTCGCCTTCAAGAGTCCGGGTGGTGGAGGACTGCCTGGCCAGCTCGACAAACTGTGCGCGGACTATCCGGATCTCGACAGGGAGAGGCTGGCGGCGCTCGAACGGCTCACCCAAGTCGAATCCCACTCCGACAACCTCGACGACCTGCTGTCCTTCTCAACGATGACCCTCGAGGAGACGCGGGGAGCGGCCGCTGCGCTCTTCGCCATGATGGAACACGTCGACGGGAACCACCTAAAACGGCTGAAGGGCCTCTGCACCTGATACCTTCTGGCCGTCGAAAGCCTGGGGCATTCCGCCGGAGGACGCCGAGGATTGTTGGCAACACAGACCGCAAACCTGAGAGCTATCGACAACGTTTGCTCATAGGAGCGCGTGCAACGACACCGAGTTGTCGGCATCAAAACTGTGCTGCATGTTGGCGCGCGCGATGTGATGATGAAGATTGCGCGGCCGACGCTTGGGGGTGAGCCATTACAGACTTCCGTTTCCTGCATGCCGCCGACATCCACCTCGACAGCCCGCTGCGCGGCCTGTCGAGATACGAGGGACTTCCGGAGGAAGACATCCGAGGTGCGACCCGGGCGGCATTCGACAACCTCGTCCAACGGGCCCTCGACGAGGAAGTCGACTTCGTGGTGATCGCCGGCGACCTGTTCGACGGGGACTGGAAGGACATGGGTACCGGCCTCTACTTCGCGCGGGCGATGGGTCGGCTCGCCCAGGCTGACGTCCCGGTCTTCCTGCTGTCCGGCAACCATGACGCGGAGTCGGTGCTGACGCGCAGCATCCCTTGGCCCGACAACGTCAAGCTGTTCGGGACGAGGCGCCCGGAGACTCATGTCCTGCCGGAGTTCGCCGTCGCCGTGCACGGCCAGAGCTTCGCAACGCCGGCCGTTACCGACAACCTCGTCCTCGCCTATCCCGACGCGGTCGAGCACCACTTCAACATCGGCGTGCTCCACACCGCGCTAGCCGGCCGCCAGGGCCATGCCGCGTACGCCCCGTGCAGCCTGGAGGACCTCAGGTCCAAGCACTACGACTACTGGGCGCTCGGCCATGTCCACGAGCACGAGGTCGTCTCAGAAGACCCATACGTCGTCTTCCCGGGCAACACGCAGGGACGCACGATCCGCGAGACCGGGCCTAAGGGCGCGGTAATAGTGGCGGTGGAGGACGCCCAGATCGTCAACATCGAGCACGTCGAACTGGACGTACTGCGCTGGGCGCACGTCGAGGTCGACTGCACCGGGGCGGCGGCAGACGCGGTGGCCTCGCTCATGCGCGCATCACTCCTCTCCACTTGGCAGGCCGATGCGGCAGGCCTGCCTCTCGTCGCACGAGTGTCGCTCACCGGCGAGACCGCGGACGCCGGCGCACTACACGACGGCGTGTCGTCGATCCGCGACGACGCGCGCGCGGTCGCCGCGTCAATATCGCCGGACCTGTTCATCGAAAGGGTGAAGGTGCTGGTCGGACCGCCCGCGCAACCGCAGCAGATCCGGATTGGGGACGACCTGTCGTCCCTCATCGGACAAGCGGCTACCGACCCGGAGCTCGCCGCCCTCCTCGCCGAGGACCTCGCCCCGTTCATGCTCGCCACGCAGACCGCGATCGGCCAGTCGCCGGACGATGCCGACGACGAGGGCCTGCGGCGATCCGCGGGCGACGGGGACTGGACGGCGGTGCTCCAAACGGCGACACTCGCGCTGCGGTCGCGCCTGACTGGGGAGGCGTAGGTGCGCTTCGTAAACCTGTCGCTCGAGCGCTACGGCCACTTTGAGGACTGCTCGCTCTCGTTCCGCAACGGCCAACCGGACCTGCACGTCATCTACGGCGCGAACGAGGCCGGCAAGACCACGTCGCTCGCCGCGGTGTCGGATCTCTTGTTCGGCTTCCCAGTCCGATCGCCCTACAACTTCATGTACGACTACTCGCTCCTGCGGGTCGGCGCCGTGCTTGAGGACGAGGGGGCCACGCTCGCCTGCCGCCGCAAGAAGGCCCCAAACGCCTCGCTCGTTGGTCCGGACGACCGGCCGATCGACGAGGGCGCGCTCCTCGCGATGCTCAGGGGACAGACGAGGGAGACCTTCGGCCTCTCGTTCAGCCTGGACCAGGAGGGCCTGCGGGCCGGCGGCAAGGCCATGGTCGAGGCCCGCAATGACCTTGGCCGGGCGCTGTTCGCGGCCGGCTCCGGCCTTACCGGAGTCTCGGACGAGCTGGCGCGGCTGGAGGAGGAGGCGGACGCCATCTGGGGTCCACGCGCGTCCAACAGACGCTCCTTCACCGTCGCCCAGCGGGAACTTGAGGCCGGCCTGCGTTCCATCCGCGACAGGTCGCTCCGACCGAGGATCTGGACCGACGCGAGGGCGGCGGTGGCGACCGCGCAGGCCGCATTGGACGAGGCCCAACGTCGGCGCGACGAGTTGCTCGCCGAGATGAGCCGCGCGGAGCGGATCCGCCGGATCGCGCCGTCGGCGCGCCTGCGGGCGGAACACCTGGCCGCCCTCGAGGCACACGGTGCGACTATCGAGCTGGCTGCGCAGCGCGAGGAGGCGGCAGAAACCGCGATGGGCGAGGCCGCGTCCGCGGGCCGCGCGAAGGCCGCCGCGGCGAAGCTGGCTGAGGAAGCAGCCGAGCGTGTGGACGCGCTTGTGGCGGACGAGGCGATACTGGCTCAGGCGGATCTCGTCGACACGCTCGTGAGCGCCTCGGGGGCGGTCGCGAAGGCGAGCAGCGACATGGTCCGACTCAGGACCGAGCACGCTACGCGGACCGGCCGGATCGAACGCCTACGGGAGGAGGCTGGCGCGCTGGCCGCCGATCCACCGTCACGGATCGCCAGCGCGAGGCTGCGCGAACTCGCGCTCTCGCACGTCGAGGACAGGTCGGCGATCGCCCAGATCGCGCAGAGCGAGGAGGAGCTCGACGAACGGCGGAGGGCGGCCTCGGGTCTCCCGCGCAAGACCGACGATGAGCCGAATAGCGACCTGGGGCCGGTCATCGCCGCCGTCGACGCCGCGCGCGCGCTCGGTGCCGACTTCGACGCCCGCTGCCAGTCCCTGCGGAGGACGGCCGACACAGCCTCGACGACCCTGGCGCAGTCGCTTTCGCGGCTGGCGCCGTGGAGCGGCGACGCCGCGACGCTCCTGGAGCTCCCCCGAATCGAACAGGCGGAGATCGATGAAGCGCGGACGGCGATGGCGAACCTCTCGGCCGAAGCCGAGCGGGAGTCCGCCGCCGCCGGGCGCGCCCGGGAGGAGGCCGCGGCCCTTTCCCTCCAAATGGAGCAGCTCGCCTCCGGGAACGCGGTCTCCGCGGAGGAGATCCAGAGCGCGCGCACCGCCCGCAACGAACACTGGCACCCGCTCCGCGATCACATTCTGACCGCGGCGCCAATCGCCGCGCCGGGCGAAGCTGTCACCGTCTTCGAAGCCACCCTGGCAGAGGCGGACCAGCTCAGTGACCTGCGGTTCGCGGCGGCCGACGAGTCGAGCCGTCTTGCCGACATGCAGAACCGGGTCGCGAAGCTCATGCTCGATGCGGAGCAGGCGGAGCTTCGCGCGAAGGGCGCGGAGGAGCGCGTCGACACCAAACGAAGCGCCTGGCGGGAGAGGCTGGAAGCGGCGGGCCATATCGATATGGAGCCGACGCGCCTTGTCGGCTGGAACGCCGCGAGGGATGTCGCCGAGGCGGCGTACGCCGCCTCCGTCGCGGCGATGGCGGAAGCCGAGGCGGCCGACGTCCGCCGGGCCAAGGTACGACAGGCACTCGCATCATGTCTCGCCCAAGGCGCCGCCCCGCCGGATGCCGCCGAGATCGCGCCCATCCTGGCGATCGCCGGGCGACTGCGGGCCGACCTTGAGGCGGCCGAGCAGCAGAGACGGCTCGACGAGGCCGCCGCGGCGCGTATCGAGCAGGACGCCGACACCCTCAGACGACGCAGGAAGCGGCTCGAGGACGTGGCTGCCGTCCGTGAAGCTCAGTGGCGCGAGCAACTAGACCAGACCGGGCTCGACCTCGAGCTCGGAAACGCGATCGCCGCGCTCGACATACTCGACGAGCTGCGCGTCGAGATCGAGGCGCTGTTGGACCTGCAGGGACGGCTCGACGGGATGGAAAGGGACGCGGCCGACCACGGCGCCAGGGTCCACGCGGCCGGCGACGCCGTCGGCATCCCCGCGTCCGAAAATCCGGAGGAGCGGCTGACCGCGCTACGGAGCCGCCTGACCTCCGCGCGCGCCACGGCCAAGGTCATGGACGCCCTGAAGGCCACCATGGAGGCCCGCAATGAAGAGGTGGAGGCCGAGGAGGCGAGGTTAGCGGCGGCCATGGGTTCCCTCAGGAGCCTGATGGAGGAGACGGGTTCGGAAGGCGTCGACGAGCTCGCGGCCGCCATCGCGCGATCTCGCGCGGTCAGAGCGCTCCGGGAGGCGGTCGCGGATGCCGAGACGGCGATCACATCGGCCGGCGACGGCAAAGGTCTTGCGGAACTCCTCGGATCCCTCGACGGCGTCGATCCGGACGGCCTGGCGGCCAGGACACAGACGCTCGAATCCCAACTGGCGGACCTAAACGCCGAGGTGGATGCCGCGGCGGGCCGGCTCGGCGATGCACGGAGGGCGTTCGCCAATCTCGAGCAGGAGGGAGACAGCGCCATCGACGCTGCCACGGACGCGGGTCAGGCCCGGGCGGAGCTGGCGGTCCTTTCAGAGCAATATATCCTGAAGCGGGCGCAGGCGGTGACGCTGCGTTGGGCAATCGAGAGATATCGCGAGCAACACCAGGATCCGATGCTGCTTCGCGCCTCGGAGCTCTTCTCGGCCCTGACGATCGGGCGATACGCCGCGCTGCGGATCGACAGCGACGCCGCCTCGCCGCGCCTCCTCGGGGTACGTGACGACGGCAGGACCGTCGTCGAAGTCGGCGCCATGAGCGAGGGTACCACCGACCAGCTGTTCCTCGCATTGCGCCTCGCCGCCGTCGAGCAGTCCGTCGCCGCGGGCGTCCGTCTGCCGTTCTTAGCCGACGACCTCTTCGTCAATTTCGACGACGACCGGTCCGAAGCGGGCTTCCGCGTGCTGGCGGAGCTCGCCAGGTCGACGCAGGTCCTCTTCTTCACCCACCATCCCCATCTCAAATCGATCGCACGCTCCGTGGTGGGCGCCGATATCCACTCGGAGTGCGCGCTGGGTTGAAACCCGCGCCGCCGGGGCATCTCCCCGCGCTGAGGCCGCACTGGGCCGCCGCTCAGGCTCTTTCGGAAGACCTAAGCTACCATGGGCGGTCCTGAGGGGAAGACGCCTGATCGGATGCGGTCGGTCGGCCCCTATAGAGCCCGGCTCCATTTCCCAAGGCCCCCACAGCAGGTCCGAAGAGACTGCGCGAGGTGGAAACACAACCTGCACCGCTCGCGACGACGTTCATTCGGAAACGCGGCGGCCGGCAGCGCCGATCGTCGAGACGACGGCGCTGCCCAGTCCGGCGACCGCGTCGGTCTACACCTCCCTTACTCGTCCCGCTGGCCAAACAGGCTGAGCAGCAGCTGGAACAGGTTCACCAAGTTGAGATACAGCGACAGCGCGCCCATCACCGCCAGCTTCTCTGCCCGTTCGGTCCCGGCATAAGCGAGATACTCGCTCTTGAGGCGCTGCGTGTCCCAAGCCGTCAGGCCAGTGAACACCAGCACGCCGACTACCGAGAAGACGAGCTGCAGCGTCGATGAGCCGACGAACAGGTTCACGAGGCTCGCGATTACGACGCCGATCAGACCGACCATCAGGAAGGTCGACCAGCGCGACAAGTCTACGTTCGTCGTGTAGCCCCACAGGCTCATAGCCGCGAACACGGCCGCGGCGCTGAAGAAGGCGAGCGCGATGCTGGTGCCTGTGAACACCAGGAAGATGCTCGCCATCGAGAGACCCATGACCGCAGCAAAGGCGAAGAAGGCCGCCCGCGCCTGTGCGGTCGTCATTCGCTCGACCCTGAAAGAGAAAAACAGGACGAACGCCAGCGGCGCGAAGATCGCAACCCACTTCAGCGGTGTCCCGAAGATCGGCTGGTACAGCGCTGGCACGCTCGCGACGAGAGACGCCACCAGCGCGGTGATGCCGAGGCCGACAGCCATATTGCGATAGACGCCAAGCATGTGCCGGCGCAGGCCTTCATCATACGCGGCCGTGCTCGCAGCTCGGGCCGAGGGAAAAGGCCGATAGGTATTCGGTTCGAACAATCTGTTCATGCCTCACTCCATTGCTCCAATGTCAATGAGGCACTCGGCCGGCTCCACAAGGGAGCTCGCGATCCTGCACCGAGCGCGCTCGATGCGGTCCGATATCACGGGGGCAAGACTGCCTCCGTCAGAGGGGCCCGGTCCGCAGAGACAAAACTATAGTTGGCCGCATAAGTTTCAAGGGGTGATCACTCGATCAGATGTTGGACAATCTCGACGGTCAACTCTTGAAACCGACCCAGCCCTGACTAGTTTTGGTCGTGCCGGACGCCGTTCGGGTCCGGTGGACATAGAGGGCGTCGGCTCTCCGTTTCCGACGCTTCTCATGCCCAGATTGCTCACAGGAGGATTTGGAGATGAGAACCAACTTCGACTTTTCGCCGTATCGGCGATCGACGGTCGGCTTCGACCGTCTCTTCAACCTGCTCGAGTCAGGTGCCCGCGAGGATGATGGCTATCCGCCCTTCGACATCGTGAAGGACGGGGACGACAGCTACCGCATCACGCTCGCGGTCGCGGGTTTCCGCCCTGAGGACATCGAGATTGTCGCTCAGCAGAACCTGCTCACCGTCACCGGCAAGCGCGCCGAGGACGACACCAGGGGCGAGTATCTGCACCGCGGTATCGCTGCTCGTTCCTTCGAGCGGCGCTTCCAGCTTGCCGACTTCGTCGAGGCGGGCGATGCCCGGTTCGAGAATGGCCTGCTGTCGATCGCGCTGAAGCGCGTCGTCCCCGAGGCCATGAAGCCGCGCAAGATCGAGATCGCTGGCGGCAGCGGCGACGGCGATCGACTCGAAGCGCCCAAGGGCGACGACCGCGCAGCGGCCTGATCCCCGCGACAATGAAAGGCTCTATCGGCGCGCCGCGACGCGGAGCGGCCGATGGGCCATGTTCAACACCTGCCAGGAAAGGAGGTAAACCATCATGGCAATTCGTGATCTCATTCCATGGGGCCGGCAGGAAAGCCGTGCTCCCGTCCGAACCGACCAGGCACCCGACCAGCAGCATCCGCTTGTGTCGCTGCACCGGGATGTGAACCGCTTGTTCGACGACGTTTTCCGCGGCTTCGGCGTGCCCGCGCTGAACGGCTGGGGGCGTAGCCTCGACTGGCCCACCGTGGAGCTTTCGGAGACGGACAAGGAAATCCGCGTCACCGCCGAACTGCCTGGCATCGACGAAAAGGACGTCGACATCAGGGTCGAGGACAACGTCCTGTCGATCCGCGGCGAGAAGCGCGCCGAAACCGAGGACAAGGAACGCGGCTACTCAGAGCGAACATATGGCCGCTTCGAGCGCCACATCGGGTTGCCGCGCGGCGTCGAGGAAGACCGGGCGAGCGCGACCTTCAAGAAGGGCGTGCTGACGATCGTCTTGCCCAAGACAGCAGAGACGATCGAGAGCCGGCGCACCATTCCGATCAACGCTAGCTGATAGGACGTGGGGTAGCCGCCAGGAGCGGCTGCCCCTTTCGGAGGCGAACATGGCAACGAACCCGATCTTTGCTTCATCCTGGGAGGCGGAGCCTGTTCAGGCCACGCTGCCCACACAGATCGCGAACGACAACGAGGCGACTGAGGCGGCCTCGTCGTACGACGCCCAGTGGAGGCGCTACGCGAGCGCGATCCCGACAGGCGCGGTCGCGATCATCGAGCCCGATCCGCTTGGCAACCGCTCCGGCGGCCGAGCCCGTGAAGGGCTGTGGCATCTTCGGTTCCGCGTACGCGCGCGCCCTTTCGTCGATCCGCTGACCGGCTGGACCGGTGGGTGCGATCCCCTTACCCATCTGGACCTCAGCTTTCGCTCGCGGGAGGCAGCCGAGGATTACTGCCGGCGATACGGTATCCCGTACGAATGCCTCGGGACCACACGCAAGGCAGAGCCTCGTCCGCAGGAGACGCTGCGCTTCGACCATGTCGGCGTCCCGACCTGCTGCATGCCGGCCGGGCCGCATCCTGTTTGCTGCGGTGAGCCGAGCTCTTGGCATCTGTTGGAGGTCGGAGGATCGCACCCGCAGGATCGCTGCGTTTCCCGAAGCTGACGCGCTTGCTGAGCCGGAACGAACGCGCGCCGCTCTCCCGAGCGTCCGCGATCGGAGGCGCGCTGCTCATCTCCGTGTGCCGATCTCCACATGAGACTAAGGGGACCGATCCTTGCCCTTCACCTGCCCCAACTGTCGGCAACAGCTTCACCTCGAGGAAAGCGCCTGCCCCAGTTGCGCGCGTCCGGTCGGCTTCGACTGGCGGATCGACGCCTTCAGATATCTCGACCCCCAATCAGGCGAGTGGCAGGATGCAAGAGGAGCGCGAGCGGCTCTGAAGCCCTGCGCCAATCAGCGTTATGGCGCGTGCAACTGGCTCGCAGACGTCTCGGGAGACGGCGCGACGGCGCGGCCAGCGATGTGCCGGGCCTGCCGGCACAACCGGATCATCCCCGATCTCGCCGTCCCCGGCGTCCTCCAACGTTGGCGACGCATCGAGGAGGCCAAGCGTCGTATGATCCGAAGCGTGATCAAGCTCGGCCTGCCGCTCGAGACCAAAGCTGAGCGGCCGGACGGTCTCGCCTTCGACTTCCTCTACGACCCTGCCGCGGAAAACGGCTACGTGCCGCAGCTCCTCACCGGGCATGCCGACGGGGTGATCACCCTGAACGTGATCGAAGCGGATGACGTGGCGCGCGAGCGAATCCGACACGAAATGGGGGAGCCGTATCGGACCCTTCTCGGTCACTTCCGTCATGAGATCGGCCACTATTATTGGTATAGGCTCGTTGCCGGGACCGACATGCAGGATCGCTTCCGAGCGCTGTTCGGGGACGAGCGTACCGATTATTCGGAGGCGGTACGTCGCTACTATGCTGGCGGCCCTCCCCCCGCTTGGGCCGACGGCCATATCAGTGCCTACGCCACAGCCCATCCTTGGGAGGACTTCGCGGAAACCTTCGCCCATTACCTCCATATCGTCGACACACTTGGGGCGATGACGGACTTCGGCGTCGCACTCAAAGCGCAGGTCGGGACAGGGGACGAGATCGATGCTTACAGCGCTGACACCGCCGCGCTTGTCGGGCGCTGGCTGCCCACCTCCTTCGCCCTCAACGCGGTCAACCGCGCGATGGGGCACCCCGACCTCTATCCTTTTCGGCTCAACCCCGGGGTCGTCCTCAAGCTCGATTTCGCCAACCAAGTGGTCGCACGAGCCGCTGCGCGCCAGACGGGGCAGGAAGCCTCCGATCTGACCGCGCTCATCGCGATGTTCGGGCACGGGGTCTAACGGCGAGCAGAGCAACGGAGTGGCCCAGATGAGGGACAAGGCACTCGGCTTCCAAGCGGGTAAAGAGACGGGCGCGTGTGCTCCAGCTTCTACGCGCGGGCGCGGGGCGTAGCGGTGCCCACTCTCGTCCTGCTCCGCCACGGCCAGTCGACCTGGAATCTTGAGAACCGGTTCACCGGCTGGTGGGACGTGAACCTGACGCCGCTGGGCGAGGCTGAGGCCAGGGCGGCGGGTGAGCTGTTGGCGGCGAGAGGGTTGGATTTCGACCTCTGCTTCACGAGCGTGCTTACGCGTGCAATCAAGACGCTCAACCTCGCGCTCGAAGCCATGGGGCGGCTGTGGTTGCCCGTCGAGAAGCACTGGCGGCTGAACGAGCGCCACTACGGCGCCCTCACCGGTCTCAACAAGGTCGAGACTGCGGCGGCGCACGGAGACGAGCAGGTCGTGCTCTGGCACCGCTCCTTCGACGTCCGACCGCCGAACCAAGAGCCGGGGGGGCCGTATGATCTGGCCGGCGATCGCAGGTATGCCGGCATGGCGGTCCCGAAGGCAGAGAGCCTCAAGGACACGGTCGCGCGGGTGCTACCCTACTGGGAAACGCGGATCGCGCCCGAGCTTAGGGCTCAGATCTGTAATTTGCAGTCGCTCGGCGGTTGTCCCTTGAGGGTCTCAAGGATCTGTCCGCACTCGCCGGCCTGGGGGT
>NZ_JBIQEU010000018.1:0-55089 GCF_045369765.1 Sphingomonas olei | reverse complement strand
GGTGGGAAAATGCGCCGACCACACGCGAGTTGGCCAGGATGATGTCCGCGATGATCGACATCTACTGCGCCAGTTACGATTGCAAGCGCCTACAGATACAGGCGGTTGTAGAGGTGATGAACACTTCGACCGTACCTTTCGCGCTCGCGGTCGATGACGTCCCGATCATCCTGATGGACATGACGCTGATCCTGGAGGACGCCGGCTTTCGCTGTCATGAGGCGATGGACGGCGATACCGCGATCGTGCTGCTGGAGGAGCAGGCCGACAACACCATCCTGCTGTTCTCCGATGTCGAGATGCCGGGATCGATCAACGGCTTTGCGCTGGCGCGTCATGTCGCACAGCACTGGCCCTGGATCGAGATCGTGATCGCCAGCGGCAATATCCGTCCCAATCCGGGTGACATGCCCGAGAAGGCGACGTTCATCCCGAAGCCCTTCTCGGCTGCGATCGTCCACGAGCACCTCCGCAGGACGCTGCCTGACGGCAAGAAGCCCGCGCCGCTGAAGAATGCGGTGACGACGCCGGTTCAGCCGGGAGCCTGAGCCACCCCTGCCGAGGCGAGCAACTGCGCGTCGGTCGCGTCGCGGTTGTCGATCCACCATTTGGCGTCCGCGATGCCGAGCAGCGCCGCGCCGGTTTCGACGCTATCGAGAGGTTGATCCTTGCGCAGCAAGGCGATCCGTTTCGCGCGAATGGTCGTTGCCCAGCTGACCTGTCGTTCCGAGCCGTTGAGCGGCGCCAGCGACAGATGGGCAACGGCTTGTTGCGAGGCCGCGGCGTCGCGCTCGTTCTCTTCCTGGCGCTGCTTGCGGTAGCACGCGCCGCAGACCGTCGTGCGCAGCCAGGTGGCCTTGCGCTCCTGCTGCGACGCGAACCCGGCAATGAAATGGGTTTGCTCATGGCCGCAGGTGTGGGTGATGCGATGGTCCATGACGTTCAGCCTGTCATATGGGCCGGATTTGTTCCAGCGGGATTGAGTCGAGCCGTTCGGTTCCGGCGACCGATGCTCGCGGCATGAAGATGGCGATCACGACCCGAGTGGGCTGCTCATCACCAGCACGGTCGCGCGCGCGATCGGCGCCGGCGCTACGCCGGCTCTGAAGGGGGCGACCGCCCCCCACCGCAGCGACTTGGCGACGGGGCGATAGCTGACCGGATGGATGCCATCCCGGCTCGGTTGCGCCCGCAGCGGGATGACGGTGTCGCCGAAACGTGCCGCGATCGACGTGACAATGGATGACGCGCGCAGGTCGTAGGGGGCAAGCCAGGCCACCTTGACGGCGGTGGTTCGCCGCCTGAGCGCAAGAAGGTTGGTTGGGAGCGCCGGACTGGCGGCATCGTTCGACCCGAGTGCGATGAGGGCGACGGTGGCGGCCGAAGCGCCCCTCACCCGCCGCTCGATCTCGGCCGAACCGGCACCCACGCGCGCATGAACCTCGCAGCGTATGCCCTGTGCTGCCAATGCCTGCGCCGTGCCGACCGCGGTGCTGTCGCCCAGGATCAGGCAGAAGGGAATCATGGCCGACCAGCCTGATGGGCAAGCGGTTTTCGTGGAGTGGTCATGTCGCCGTAGGCAAGTAGCCCGAAGATGGCGACAGCACAGCCGGCGATGCCGAACGCTGCGCGTGCCAGCCCGATCAGCCGCGCCTTGCGACCCTTGCGAAGGTGGTTCCACCCTCGATCGAGCGAGGTACGCCAGGACAGCCAGCCATCGCCGATATCGCTCGCGCCGAACATCGCGATGGGGATCGCGACGGCCAGCATGATATGCCGGATGTCGGCGCGGGCGATCACGATGGCGAGAAAGGTCGCGACCAGAATGAACAGCGCGATGGCGTTGATGACGCTGTAGAGCGGGCGCAGCCGAAAGATCCGACGCGAGGGCGCAGCGAGGTAGCGCACGATCGGACGGCGGCAGGTGTCGCAGACCAGCATGTGCTGCCCCAGCGGCCAGCGGCGCATCGCCTCATGGCAATACGGGCATTCGGGCCGGGGCAGGCTGATCATATTCATGCGACGTGGCCGACCCTGATCGCATCGGGAAGTGCAGCCCGGATCACGTCGGCGACGTCGGGCACGCAGATCCAGTTGGAGAATCTCGGGTTCCAGATCGCCTTGCCCTTGCACAACGCGGAAAGAACCTCCCTGCCGATCTCATCGTCGCGCGCGGCCCGGAATGCGATGCGGCCATCTGGCAGTGTCCGCTCGACGATCCCGGCGCATACCTCGATAGGTGCGCCCGCCTTGACGGGAACCGCCTTGGCAGGGGGCGATACCTCCAAAACGGTGCATTCAACCGCTACCGATGTGGAGGGACTTTGCGCCGGATGAACAGTGACAGGCTCTGCCTCGACGTACGGCGGCAATTCCGGCACAGACGCGGCCTGGACGATGGGCATGTTGATCGGCCCAGACGGGTCGCCGGTATGAGACGTATCGGCGGCGTCCGTGCTGTCAGGAACGATGCCGAGGCGGGTATAGATATCGCCCTCCTGGACATGGTCGGCGATGAGCTGGTCGGCGATCTCGACCATCTGCGCGGCGGTGACGCCGGTCGAAAACATTCGTCCCAGGGGCGATGACCCGCCGAACGGCACCCAGGCTTTGTAAAGGTTGTCGCATTTGTAGATCGGCTCGTCGCTGCCGATTTTGGAACGGTCGATCATCGCGGTGGGCGGAACGGACACGAATACGCCGACCTCCGCGAACGCCCTGTCATGCCCTTTTCGCTTCAGCCACGCCTGCAGCACCTTGCGTTGTCGTTTGGCCTGTTCGACCGGATTGGGGATGTTCTGCGGCTGACGTTGCGAGCGATACCAGACCATCCATTCGCCATGCTCGTTCTTCGAGATCCGGCCAGAGTAGTTCTTGGATTCGAAGATCGAGGCGGTGCGCGACGCCCGCGACAGCAGGATATGATCGAACTGCGCGAACCCGCCCTGCCCGTCCGGCAGGCGCAGATCGTGGATAAGCAGGTTGCGGTCGTTGTCAGGCCCGAATTGGTGATCGAGCATATAGGCGGTCTCGCGCTCGCCCCGCATCCCCTGGCGATGGTTCCGCACCGTCGATCGCACGCGCTCGGGGAGAGCCGCGAACTCGTCGGACGCCATCACTTCGTCGGCAAATGCGATCTCGGCCGCGCGGGTCGATTTCTTGCGGATCATCGTTTCGGCGTTCCCGGATTTGGCTGCGGCAGCGGTTGAACCGCCTGCGCCGGTAGCGGCGCGGAGGCGGGAGGCACCATTGCGGGCGGCTTGGCCGGCACCAGCCTCGCCTCGAGCCGTGGCCGTGCATCCTCGATCAGCTTGCGGAACGCATCGAGCGTCGCCAGCGTGGTGATCTTGCCGATGTCGGTCGAGGCGTAGCTTCCACCGAGCGCACCCACGCCAAGGCCGAGCAACAGCCCACCGCCCACGACGCCGATATCCTTCTTGCGCGCCGACCCGCTGGCGACCGCTTCCTGGATGCCGGTGTTCACGTCGACCAGCGTCATCAGCACCTGGCTTTCGAGTGTCTTCGACTTGAGCCCGACCGCCCCGCCGAACACACCGCCGACCCCGCCCCCGCTCTCACGCGACTTGGCGTCGGAATAGACCACCTTCACCTCGATCAGATAATCCGCCTTGGTGACAGGCCGGGTTGTGGCAGTCCCGCCATTGATCGCGCGTTCGCGTTCGAGCGCGCTGAACGCCTCGCCGCGATCGGCGACGCGGAAGCAATTGGATCGCGCGATCATCAGCTTGACCAGTGGCAGCGCGTCGACGCGCGCGGTCGAACCGCCGTTCTGCATCTCCGCCATGCGCATGAGCGCCTGCAGTTGCGGCGACAGGCCATCGGCCGGGTTGGCGGCCTTCTCCTCAACCAGCGCGGCAACGCCGAGCGGCACCTGGCATTGCGGCACGGCGGTCGTCTCGTCGACGCCGGTGCCGCCCTGCCCCAGCTTCTGGGCGTGGGCCATTGAAGGTGTGACGGCCGCGAGCGCGGCCGTCACGACGAGCATGCGGGTGCGATCAAGCACCGGCGCCCGCCTTCTTCGCATGCGCTGCGGGATCGCAGATCCCGGCACGCTCCTCGTCCGCCGCAACTTTCTTCGCGGCTTCGTCACAGTCCTTGCAGTCGGGACAGTCCGCGCAGTCCTTGCATTTGCCGTTGTGAAGCGCGTGCGCGCGATAGCGCGCCTTCTTCGCCTCGACCTCGCGCGCGGCATCGGTGCCGGCATGACTTCCGGCGAAGCTCGCCATCGCGAGCAGGACCGGCGCCGACGACTGCGCGCTGGCGGCCGACGGCAAGGCCACGGAGAGGGCGGCAAGCCCCAGCGCGGCGATCATCTTCAGTTTCATCGTGTGTACTCCTTCCCTGGCCGTTTTCAGAAGAAACCGTTGCGTCGGCCGTCGCGACGGTCATCGTGGCGGGCGCTGCTGTCGCCCAGCGCCGAGCGCCGGACCTCCAGCTCAACCCCGTCCCCCTTGCGGCGAATGCGGACATCCTGCGGGGCGATGTTGTTGCGCTTCGCCCAGCGGTCTGCGTCGGCATCCGAGCCGAACTCGCCCATTTCCTCGAAATCCCAGTTGCTCATGTCTCCTGTCCCGGTTGATCGCCGTGCCGGCGCGCGGGGGCCGGTCCTGGCGGTGCGATGCGAAATCCCCGCGCGTGGATGAAGGACAGTGTCACTGGATCGAGGCCGGTTTGGCGGCGATGCGCCGGACCACGAGATTGCTGTCGGCCCCCAGACGAAGATCGAGCGTGTGCCCGACCCGTCGCGTGAACAGCATCACGCCGGCAACCTCGTCGTGCAGCGTGCCCCTGCCGAAGAAGGTCCGAGAATCTGCCCATTCGCGGCCGTGGATGAAGCGGACGCGATATTGGCCGAGCGGGGCTGGCACGGTGACACGCTCGAAGGCGCGGACATAGACCGACAGCCGGTTCTTCGCCGTCGCCGGATCGAGCAGCTGGACGATGCTATTGTCTGCCGCACCCTGAATGGTCAGGTGGCTTCTGACGGTTCGCAGGTCGACGCTGGAGGAGACGGCGACCGTTCCCGATTCCGGAAAACCGGTGTTCGTCCCCACGATTGACGCGAACAGGCTGGAGGTTGCGCGCTTGATCTGGCCCTGCCCGGCCCAGGCCGCAAGGACCAGTGCGATGGCAACACCGACGCCCAGCGCCTGCCAGTAAGGGGCCGGCGTGAAGCGCGGGCGGGGCCGCCATCGACCGCGCTGATAATCGTGGCCCCTGTTCCTGGCTTCGAACCACGACCCTTTCGATCCGCCAGATATCCAGCTCGCGCTCCCCAGCGGCACCGATTTCCTGAACCCGAAGCGGTTCAGCTCGACCCGTGCCTTGCGATCGTTCCATTGCGTCGCACCGGGATCGAGCCCCTGCCGCTTGCGGTAGCGATCGCGCATATAGTCGCGATCATCGATGCCCATCGACCACCTCCATCGACTGCGAGGGGAGAGCCAGGGGAAACACGTCCATTCTGGACAGCATCGCGTGATCGCGCAGCGAGGCCTCGACGGCGACAACCTCGCTCGAAGTCAGTCCAGGTTCGCGTCGTACGAACAGGATGGTCGACGCCGATCCTGCCAGCCAGCGCGCGATGGAGATCCTGGGCATCAGCCGGTCGTGGTCGGCGAAAGCGTGGGTCGCTCGTCGCACGCCGGCCAGCACGGTCATTCCCCAACGCAGGGCGTGACCGTTTCCAGAATCGTGTCCCGCCGCCTCTGCGACGGCTTCCGGCGGGAGATCCCGTATCAGATCGCGGACGGCCGAAAGGGTCGCACCAGGTTCATCGCCGGCATGCTGGATCGCGCGGAGCAGCACATAGCGCGAAGCGCAGGTGTAGCCCGAGCAAACGTCAGGATCGTCGGGAAGGAACGCTTCGATCGCGGACGAGCGTGCATAGTCGCTCGGATGGTCTGCGAAGAAGTCCCAGTTGCCGCGCGCGGGGTCGATCAGCTGGTCGCGGACCTGGTCGGCGAGTTCGGCGATCGCGTCGCCATCGCCGAATACCGCGAGCCGGCCCCCGTCACCGGCGCGGACCGCTTCAAGCGCCGCTGCCGTCAGATCCGCGGTTTCGGCGATCGTGAGGGTCGCGTGCGTCGGCTCGGGTTGGCGCCGGAAGCGAAAAGGGAAACTACCGTCCACCGGGCGTACCTTCGGTTGCGGGCGGAACGAAAATTCCACCATCGGTGTGGAGCGACGCGCTGACGATTCCGCATCCGACCGCCCAGGCGAAGGTGAAAGCCGCCACCACGGCCTCCAGGAGCCCCGCCTGACGCAGCCGGCGCGTCAGGGGGACGAGCACGCGCGGCGCGGTTGACCGTGGCTCCACGGGCTTCCTGCGGGCCTGTTGGAGATGCTCGGACGCGCCCTCGATCGCATCGCAGGGCGGCGTGTCGAGCCGCGAGGTCCGGCCGATGCGGGGAGCCCCGTGCATATAGTCGCGGTCGGCGAGGCTCATCGTGCTGGCTCGGGCCGGACCCGGAGGGCACGCAGCGCGCGGGTGAGCGGCAGGAGTAAGACGTAGGTCAGGCCGAATATCGCGGCCATCGCGAGCGTTTCGCCGCCCCAGTCGAGCGCATCGTCGCGCCGCGCGAGCTGGCTGCATTGCGCGAGCGTATGGGTGTCGAGATCGCAGGCGTGCCAATGTTTCGTGGCGATCACCTGATCCCAGGTCGGTGGCGACGTGGTCATGCTCATAGCTCCAGTCCGATGTCCTTTTCGGGGTAGGGAAGTTCGATTTCCGGCTTCTCGACGCCGATCCGCAGCGATGCGGCTGCAAGGGAGGGATCGTTCTTGAAATCGGGCGGCTGCCGCTCGACGGTTTGGCTGACGTCGGCGCTCGGCTCGCCCCCAACTTTCTCCGGTCCGCGATCGAGGTCGGGCGGCAGCGAGGGGTTGAACGTCTCGCCCGCGCCTGCTTTCGCCGCTGTGCCGGCAGCGCCGCGATCGGGATCGATCGTCAGCGCGCCGGTGGTTTCGAGCGCCGAGGTCTTGTTGCCCTCGTTGCGCTCGATCGCGGCGGTCAGCTTCTCGCGGTCGTCGGTGAACAGCTGGATGTCGTCGCGGACGCGCGTAACGGTGACGTTGAACAGGCGTTGGTTGGAGAGGTTAGATTCCTTGTGGCTCATCACCGCGATCGCGGTATCGGTGGTGATGCCCTGCGCCGCGTGCATGTTGAGCGCGTAGGCGAGGCTGATCCGCTCCATCATCGGATCGCCCGCCTTCAGCTCGTGGAGCGTGCCGTCGCTCGCCTCGACCCTGATCCCCGACGGGTCGGCCGAGACGACGCGGGCGATGTCGTTGTTGTTGAGGCCGCGGTCCTTGTCGTTCTGCGTCCAGCGGATCCTGTCGCCTTCGTGCAGCCGGATCTCCTCGCGCTGCGCGAGCTGCATCGCATCGGTCTTGTCGACCGGCGATATCTTCTGCGGATCGAAGGTCCGAACCCGGTTGCCGATCTGGACCTGGACGCGGCCCTTCGCGTCGACGCCGAGCACGTCATAGGTGCCGGGGCTGAGGCCGAGTTCGCGCATGGCATGGCGCAGGTCGATCACCTGGCCCGGCTTGTAGGTATGCGCGTAGCGCAGTTCCTCACGCGTGACGTTGACCTTGTCGAGGACGGGCGTAACGACGCCCTCGCCCTTCAGCGCCCCCTCTGCGGCGAGGCCGTCCTGGATGCGCACGTTGAGCTCGGCGCGGGCGACGCGGCCCGAGGAGAACATCGCGGTGGTCTCGCGCTGTTCGGTGGTTAGGCCCAGCCAGTGTTCGGCCGCGGCCTTCACATGCTCGGGGTTGGCGGTGACCTTGTCGCCGAGCATCGCCATCGCCTCGCGCACCTCGCCACGGTTGGTCAGCGCAGCGACGGTGCGCAGCTGCTCGGTGCGCTGGCGCAGATTCTCGTCCATCCGCGCCATCGTGATCCCGCCGGCCTGCGCGAGCGCGAACGCCTTGCCGGCGTCGACCGCGGTGATCTGCTGGCGATCGCCGATCATCAGGAAGCGATCGACGCCGAGCGCATTGGCGATGCCGACCAGGTGCTTCATCTGGTCGGAACCCACCATCGAGGCTTCGTCGAGGATCAGCGTCGTGCCGGCGAGCGCGTCGCGCGCGCCGTCATAGCCCGCTCCCTTCCCAGCGAGCGCGTGGCGGGCATAGCTGTGGACGAACGAGGAGACGGTGCGGCTCTCGATCCCGGCTTCCGCGCCGAGGCGATCGGCGGTCGCCTTCATGAGCGCGAGGCCGACCACCTTGCCGCCCTCCTGCTCGACGTTGCGCGCGACGCTCGCCAGCATGGTCGACTTGCCGGCGCCCGAGACGCCTTGGACCGCGACGATACGATCGGCGGAGGTCAGCGCCATCGTCGCGGCCGCCATCTGGCCTGCGTTGAGTTCCTTGTCGCCCGATGCGGCGTTGATCCGCTCGATGACGGTGTCGGCGGAGACGATCACCCGCCCCTCCCCCTTGCCGCGCTCGATCTCGGCAAGGATACCGCGCTCGGTCGCGAGCGCCTCGGGCGTCGTGACATGGGTGACGACGCCGTCGATCCGGTCCTCCTTGCCCGGGATCAGCTTCTCGTTGCGGATGAGCTCGGAGACGCGCGCGTCGACATGCGCGGCGGTGACACCCTTCAGCCCGAGGTCGAGCGCGGTCCGGGTGATGTCGGGCACGGCGAACGCGGCTTCGCGCTGGGCATGGATGCGGATCGCGGAGGCGACGGCGTGCTGGGCGCGCAGATCCACCGGCGCGATGCGCAGTCGGTCGAGACCGCTGGCGACGAGCGGATCGGCGGATCGGAACCACTCGCCCAGGCTTTCGCGGATATTGGCCAGGACGTCACCGAGGCGCTCCATCGGTCGTGGCTGGGCATCGAGGCCGCTAGTGCCGGCACGCTCGCGCGCGGCATCGACCAGTGCCTTGCCGTCGAATCCGAGCGCGGCCGCCCGGTCACGCCATTCCTGGCGCAGGGCATCGCGATCCTCGACGTTCAGCTTGGCGTCGCGGGTATTGTTGGTCACCTTGCGCAACGCCTCGGCGGAGGTGACACCGAGCTCGCCGGCTTTCGCCAGGATATCGGCGCGCCGCTGGCTGAAGGTGTCGATCACCTCCTTAGGCACGCCGGCGATCTCGAACTGGCCGTGCTTGCCGGTGACGCTTGTTTCGTAGCCGATCTTTGCCAGCTCGGCGCGAAACTGGGCGTGATAGGCCGCGCCGATCGTGGTGTTGTTCTTCCAGAGTTGCTGGTTGTGGAGCGCCTGCCATGCCCCGTTCGCCATCTTGGTCATGTTGGCGATAAGGACGTGGATGTGGCCCTGCGGATCGAGAGCGCGGCTCGTGTCGTGCTGGAACAGCGCATAGACGAGGTTGCCGGTACGCACCGCATCCCCTGACCTGGACTGATCGTAGGTGCGGCCTTCGGCGAAGGTCTTCTCGACCCAGCCCATCGTCGCCTTTACCGCGTTCATATGCGCGGTGAGCACACGGGCGTCGCCGGCGACATAGGCCATGACGCTCGCCGATTTCGGCATCGAGAATGTCAGGTCGACGCCTAACCGCCGACCCTCGACCTGCCCGACCTTCTCGCCATCGGGCATCTCGCCGTTGAGGATCTTCTCGAAGTCCTCCTTGGTCACCTCGCCCTTGAGGCCAAGATCGGCCGCGCCCACCCCGCCCCAGGCGGTCGCCTCGGACGAATGCTCGGCGGTGTAGTAATCGTCCTTGGCGAAATACTGCGCCGCGCCGGAGGCGGATTTGACGGAGGCGACCGACAGCATCGGCTACATCCCCATGTCCATGTCGTCATCGATCTCCGGCGAATGATCCGGGCCATGATGACGATGGTGGTGATCGGGATCGCGCTGCGTCGCAAACCCATCGCGCAACTCACGGGTCGCTTGGTCCTCATGGCGGTTGCCATCTTGCCGACCGAGATCAGAGCCACTCATTGGTCGTTCGGCGTCCGATCGTTGCGCGTTCGGGCCTGCCGTGAGCGTTGGCGACGCCCCCGGATCGGGAAGCCTCAGACCGATCCGCGCGTCGCGCACCTTTTCGGACGCGACGGGAACCGCTGGCTCCGCTGCGCGGACGGCATCGGCGCCGGTTGGGCTGGTCGTGACGCCCTTCCCGGTTACCTGATCGATCACCACCGGCAGCGCCCCGGTGACCTCCATCGCCGCAGCCGCCTTCTCCGCCTCGCTACGGGGCTTCTCGGGCTGAGCGGCGGTCAGGTCCGGCTGTTCTCGTTCCCTTGCCTCTACGCCTCCCACGGGCCGCGTGGGGGTATGTTCCCGGCCGCCCTCACCCCCCTCATCCGCGACCTTGTTCCGGGCGGTCTGACGACGCCGGTCTTCCGGCGAGACGTATTCGGTCGGCTTGAAGTTCTTGCGGGGAACCGCCCCCGGCGCGACCTCGGCATAGGACCGGTACTTGAGTTCGATCCGCGCAGCGGGGAAACCGTCGGGAAACTTCACGAAGCCGTGGAGCGACGGCAGGTTGTTGATGTCGTCGGGGATGACCAGCGGTTCGATCGCGGTACGCGGTGTGAGCGTCGAGGCGTCGCGGGTATTGTTGTAGCCGTAGCTGTATGCCTCATCCATCTGACGGACTTCCCGGCTGCCGATGAACTCGGAGCATTTCTCGGCCGTCGTGCGATCGGCGGTGGCGAGGATCAGCTTGGTGCGCGCGAGGCCGGTGAGCGCGGTCGCGTTCTGCAGGCCATAGGTCGCGACCAGCTTGTCGAACGAGTGGATGCCGAGGACGAACGCGCCTCCGAAGTTGCGCGCCGACTGGAGGCCATGCTCGATGCCGGGCAGCGCGTGGAGCGCGTGTACCTCGTCGAACAGATACCAGGTGCGCAGATCGCGCGTCTTGGGCAGGCGCATGAGGTTGTTGACCGCGAGGTCGATCCACAGCGTGAACAGGCCGCGGGTCATCTCCAGGTCATTGTACGAGCCGGTAATGAACATGATCGAGCCGTCACGATTGTCGGTCGCGATCCAGTCGCGGATCGAGAAGGCGGGCGGGCCGCCCGGGACGGGGTCCGGCATGAAGCGCAGCGCCTGTCCGTTGACGTTCAGGACTGATCGGATCGACTCCGCCATGCGGGCCGCTTTCTCCGTCGTCAGCGGGGCCGCGATCGTGTCGTCCAGCTTGGCGTTGATCGACTTCAGGTCAGCCTGCATCAGGTGATGCGCGATGGCGGCATTGTTGGCCTCGCCCATCTCCTGAAGCTTCAGGCACATCTCGATGAACAGCATGCGTGCGGCGTTCTGCCAGAACGGCTCCTTGTCGTCGGGATGCGAGGGGATGAGGGCCGAGGCGGCCGACACGAAGTCGGCATAGTTGCGGCACTCGTCGAACAGCGTCCACGGCGCGCAACGCTCGTCCATCGGGTTGAGGATAACGTCGGTTTCGGGGTTGTAGAATGTCTCCACGAACACCCCGGTAAGGTCGAAGATGACGGCGCGATGCCCGCGCGCACGAAGCTGCGAGACGTGGCTGCGCAGCTGCGTCGTCTTGCCGGTGCCGGTGGTGCCGATGAGCATGGTATGGCTCTGTTCGAGCCGCCACGGATAGGGGATGCCGGCGATCGTATAGGGAACGTGGATGCCCCGGTCGATGCGATCGAGGATTGGAGCCTTGGCGACCAGCTCCGGGACGTATGGGGGCTCGTGCTCGGCGCACTCGGTTCGGAACCTGCGCCGGTTGTGGCCGCTGACGGTTTTGACGAGGACATCTCGCTCGACCAGCAGGGCGCCGCGGTTATGGCGTTCCTGGAGCATGTCGCTGCCGCGCTTGTTGGCCCACATGATGAACCACATGATGAGCGGAGCGGCGATGAAAGCCGACATGACGAGCGTCGTCAGGAAGATTTTGATGGTTTTAGCCCAGGCGTGAACGACATGGGGCTCGTAGGGAACGTAACCGATCGGAACTTTCGTCACGACGCCGTTGGGCAGGGTCAGGTTGATAAGGTGGAATCTGTCCGCGCCGACCCATGTCCAGATCGCCGAGTAGAGTTTCATCAGGTCGAGCTGGAACTCATGCTCGGCGAGGCCCAGCCAGACGAAGATATTGAACAGGACGATGAACGTCCCGAGCCAGATCCAGATCGGCACCTGGAGGCCCGCCCAGGTCATCTTGTACTGGCTGGCAAGCAGCTGCGAACCGCGGGTGAAATTGCCGGAGTTGCGGGTGATCCGCCCCCGCGCTGAATGGTGCTTTACCGTCGCCGCCTGACCGTTGAACCGGATATCATCGCTGCGCATGGTGAACCTCCACGCGCTCCTGGGCGATGTCGATGATCTTCTCCGCGTAGTCGGGATGCTCGCGGGTAACGATGAGGTCCATCGAAGCCGACAGTTGCTCTAGGATGAGCAGGACGCGACTGACGTTGAAGGAATGGCTCGCGACCGCCAGTGGAAGTCCGAAATGAAAGACTAAACGGGACGCCTCCGAGCGAGAGCATCCACGCTCTTTCGCGAAGCTGTCCAGGGTCGCAACAGCCTGACTCGAAAGCCTGAAGCCGACGTGGTGTGTAGTCATGATCCATCCACTCAACTGGTGGATGGTGGGGATTTCGGAGCCGGAGGTTTAACACGCGATTTCAGACATCGCCATAGAAAACGTATTACATGCCGAGAACGTCGAACTAGACGCTATTTCAACGGGTTAGCGAACTCCGGCTAGGCTTTTCCACCATGAGAACACGACACACCCTGTGAACAGACCGTATTTCAGGCACTTAACCTGCGGCGTGCCGCGTACGGTGTGCAAATCCTTAGGGACTGTCGCGGTGGTGGTGGCATCATGGCTGGATGTCCGATCATTGGACCGGACTCCGGGAGGGAAAGCGCCGCAGGCAGGCGATCATCGGGCAGGACCGAAGGGGGTTGGGCGGAGCAATCCCGCCCCACGACGGACCTGGCCGCAGGTCAGTGTCCGTCGCCCCATGCTGGTCCGGTAAAACCGGACCAGCGAGCGAGTATGGTTGTCGCTATTGTGCAGCTGGGTAGGTGCTGGCATCGTACAACATGGAGGCTGGTTCACGATCAGAAAAGGCATGTCGAATGGCACGGAGTATCGAGCAGGAACGGGCGCAGCTTGAGGCCGATGAACAGCGGCTCAACGAGCGTCGCAAGCAACTCGCCGATCGCGAGCGATCGGGGTTGTTGAAGGAGGTTGAGAAGTCGGGGCTGATGAAGGCCGATCCAGCCCAGTTCAGCGCCATCATCGGGGCGATCAAGAAGCTCGGGATCGACGAGACCGTGAAGCGCCTGACCGCGTAGCGGGTCAGCGCAGGAGCGGGCTCAAGCCCATCAAGCAAAAAAGGGGAGCAGCCGTAAGGCGCTCCCCTTTTCAATGCCTGGCCGAAGCTGGCGATGCTTCGGTCCATTGAGGCAAAAGAATGGGGAGCATCGAGGCGAAGCCCGATGCCCCCCGACGCGATGGTGACTGGAGGGAGGCTATCCCCAGACCATGCGTATCTCGTCACTGGTAGCGGCCTGAGCCGCGAGCGAGTCGAACCGCTCGAGGTAACGGCCATCATTGAGGTGGCCTAGATCGCGGCGGACGTAAGGCTGACCCAGAGTATCGCGCAATTCGGTAATGGGTATGCTGCCGCGATTGTCGTCGGCAAGCCGGAGCGCGTCGAGGACGCGATAGGCGTTGCCGTTGGCGAGGTTGATCTCCGATGCGCCGTCGGGCGTGGTGGCGACGTGCATGGTGATCGTGCGGGTTGCATCGTCGCGCCAGAAGCGGACGTTGAGTCCACGAAACTGGGCTTCCTCGACAACGGAGATGACACCAACGTCGTGATCGAAGATCGCGCAGATTGATGCGAGCGACCAGGGGCACACGCGGGCTTCGAACGAGCACGACACCAGGGGGTCATCGTCCTCGTCTTCGAGAAGCTGGCCACGCTCCCGGGCGAAGGCGCGGAACGCGGCGAGCTGGCGGGCGGTGATGACGGCGGGCGCGGCATCGGCTTTCCGATCGACGCTGAGGAAGAAGGTGATCGACATGGTCTGTCTCCCATTGGAACCATCATCCCCGGTTTCCCTCCCCTTCCGATCCGTCAGGATCGGCATGGCCGATCACGGGGTCATGGGTCGGTCCGCAGGACCGGTTGCCCGAGCGATGCGTAGCTGGTGCTCGCAATGCGCAGGCATTGCGGCACCGCGAGCGAGCCGGGCATTGGTCGGACTGCGCCGGTCGATGCGTAGCGAGCGCGACACGCGCAGGCGTGGCCGCGATGCGAGCGAGACGGGCGCGGTCGATAAGCGGGTGCGATCGGCACGAGCGAGGCGTAGCGAACCGGCGATCCGAAGGGATCGTCGTGAAGCGAGCGAGCCGTGCCGGTCAGCCCATACTCGATCGCATCGGCACGGCGCGATGCGCAGCGGCAGCGCAGGCGATGCGACGGCATCGCCGCGCCCGCCAGCGAGCCGTGCCGATGCCGCAGTCGAGACGCCGGCTGAGCCGCGACGGTCGATGCGTAGCGAGCGTGACACGCGCAGGCGTGGCCGCGATGCGAGCGAGGCGATGCGACGGAGTGACAGATCGATCCCGGCACCGGCGAGGCGTAGCAGGCAGTGGCAATGCGACGGCATTGCCCTGCCGCGAGCGAGCCGTACCGATCCTCCGTCAGGGATCGACCGCGTCAATTTCGATCAGGCGTGCGGTGTCGGTCCACGAGATGATCTCATAGTCGTCCGACATGTGGGTGTAGTGGCCACTGCGAACCTCGCCGATCGTCGCGCATGTTCCGTCCGCCCAGAGTGCGTAGTCGTCGTTCGAGATGGGGTCGGTCATGTCATTCTCCTTTTGCTGACGCGAACCGTCCGGCATGCGGTGTTCAGGGCGGTTGATGCCGTTGACCGGGAAGCCGTGGCGAGCGCAGCGAAGGCAGGGATCCCGGTCAACGCTCGAGAGCGGGGGAACCGATTTTGTGCTGGCGGTCCGCTGAGCGGAGCGATTGCGGACGGGCAGCGCAAAATTTGGGGGATCGCGAAGTCTCGACGGCCCGTGATACCCGCATGCCATTCTGTAGTGAGGCGAGCAAAGGATAGCCCTTTCGGGGTCGCACCGGGGTTTTCCAAGGGTCGCATCGGCCGAGGCGTAGCGCGCTGGTCATCGCACTCAGCGATGACCGCTAAGCGAGCGAGGCGATGCGACGGAGCGACAGATCGATCCCGGCACCGGCGAGGCGTGGCAGGCAGCGGCAATGCGACGGCATTGCCCTGCCGCGAGCGAGCCGTGTCGATCCGGCAACGCGGTGCGATCGACCGCAAGGTCAGTCCCACGCGGCGCGATGGGGCTCGATGCCCCGGAGCGCCGCCCAGGGCGACGTAAAAAAGGGGAAGGACTCCGGTTTCCCGGAGCCCTTCCGTGAGTGCGTCAGGCGCGACGGCCGCGCTGGCTGGGCTGCACCGGCGCCTGTCCGTCCTTGCGGAAGACGTGGAGCGGTACGCCGGCGGTTCGCAGCTTGCGCGCGAAGTCGATCTGGACGCCCGATCCTTCGCAGACGATCGCTTCGACGGGACGCAGCGAGGCGATGCGGTCGTTGCGCAGGAACCCGCCCCGGTTGCCGTGGCGCTTGTCGAGGAACATGCGCACCAGCTTGACCTCGCGCGAGGCCGCCCACGACGCTGCGATGGCGTCGGCACCCTTGTTCATGGCGGTGGTCATCAGGACCATCGACGGGATGCGACGCTTGATCTGGTCGAGGCGTTCGAAGAGCTGCTCGTGGTCGTGCCATTCCATGCCGCCCGAGAAGGCGACAATCGGGCCGCTCGGGTTGTGCTCGTCCCGACGCTTTGCCGCGCGTGCCGCCAGATAGTCGGCACCGTCGATCATCGAGGCGGTCAGCTTGGACGACACCCTGCTGCCGCGGACGGTCGAGAAGGGCCGTCCGGTCTCGACGCGATACACGTTCCCGGCGTGGTCCCGCATGCAGCGCATCGCCTCGGCGCAATTCTCGAGGGTCTGGCAGAGCAGCTGGGTTTCTTCGAGTTCCACCGCGTAGATCTCCGAGGGGTCGTAGCTGCGCACCAGGTCGCCCAGCTTCTTGGCGGCGTCATCCTCCCGCCCCTCGATGCGCTTGGCCACCATGTGGAAGCTGTTGACGAAACCCCATGCGAGATCGGCGGCGAATTCTTCCATGCGGGTGTCGCGGAACACGTCGAACATCGTCGCCAGCATCTGCTCGACGGCGTGCGCGGCCTGCTCCGGGTCGGGCATGTCCAGCTTCTCGGCTTCGCTGACGATGGAAAGCTTGGCCATCTCGCTCGCCTCGATGAACGCCCCCTGATAGGTCTCGGTGGTGTCCTCGTCGGCGCGGCGCTCGTTGATCGCGCGGCCCATGTCGTTGAAGTTGCTGTACTTGGTCATGATAGCCTCCATGAGTTGAAAATCTCACCTTCTCTCGGTGAGGAATCTCATCCGGCATGCGGCGGTCAGGGCGGTCAGGGACGTTAACCGGGAAGCCGCGGCCCGCAGGGTCGCGGACCCCGGTTAACGCTCGCGCGCGGGGGAGCCGATTTTCTCGTGCCCTGGAGGCGGAGCGAAGCGGAGGCGGAAGGGTGCGTGAAAATTGGGGGGACCGCGCGTCCTTGACGGCCCGCCAACCCCGCATGCCAGACTTCCTCATCACAGAGAGAGAAAATATTATGTTGTGGTGGGCACGCCGGGTCGGACCGAGCACGGGCGGCGGTGATGCGCCGCCAGGCGCAGCGCCGCAAAGGCAGCGCCAGTGAGCCCGGGAGGGCGAGCCAGCTGCCGCCGCCCGCGCGCAGGACGCCCGGCGCCGGCATAGGGATCGTCACCCGCAGGGCGTGCGCCGTTGTGGCGCGAAGAAGAAAGGAGTGTTCGAATGAACTGAGCTTACTGGCGTAGCTTATGCCTGACCGACTTACCGGTGCTGGTGATGAACCGGCTGAAATTCCGAAAGGGAAACGGGACCATAGCATGTCGGGGGAATGGATCGAAGTCGGGTGCCGCAACCTGACGGTTGACCAACAGGCAAGGTGTGCATGGTGAAGACTGGATTGTCTAAATCCCAGATTCCAGCGGCTATCAGGTTGGCGATGGTGAACGCGGTTGTCACACCATTCCGAGCGGAGCGAGGAGCACGTCCCAGTGAATCGCTGCCAGTCCGCTCGGCGCAGCCCCGGTAAGGGGATTAAGGAAACGAACGGGGCACCTAAACACGCCGCGACTCCTCACTCGCGCAACTGCGGGATCGCCTAAACAGGACGGCTTGTTCGGACCTGCATGGCGACGGAGCCGTCATAGTAGTCAAATGCCCGGTGTAATGGCCGGGACAGCCGCCGCGAGGCGGACGGAGCAGCGGTATAAGCGGGAGTGATCCTTGTCGAAATCCGCAGCATCCGGGCGAAGGACGGCAGTTCTGTAACCTCGATGGATCAAAGGAAAGGGATTGCTGATGCAAACCGCTACTATCCTGAGACGGATCGAGAAGCTTCCGGCCCTGTCGAGGGCGGGCAAGCGGATCAACGGTCTCCACCGCCTCATGCGGTCCCGCTGCTTATATGAGCGGGCCTATGACAGAGTATCCCGGAATCGGGGTGCCATGACGCCGGGAGTAGACGGCCAGACCTTCGACGGCATGACGCTGGCAAGGCTTGATCGTTTGGTCGAACGCGTGGCGGAAGGCCGTTACCGCCCTCGTCCAGTGCGGCGGGTCTATATCCCCAAGGGCAATGGTAAAATGCGCCCATTGGGCATCCCTACGGCGGATGATCGCATCGTTCAGGAGGCGGCGAGAATGATCCTCGCGGCGATCTATGAGCCTGTGTTCTCGAAACATAGTCATGGGTTCCGCGCGGGTCGCTCCTGCCACACGGCTCTCGAAGAGATCCGCAAAACCTGGACGGGTGCGAAATGGCTGATCGAAGTGGATGTTCGCGGGTTCTTCGACAACATCGACCATGACATCCTGCTCGGCCTCTTGGCCCGGCGCATCGATGATCCTGTGTTCATCGATCTGATCGGAACAATGCTCAAGGCAGGGTGCATGGACGAATGGAAGTTCGAACGGACCTATAGCGGCACTCCACAGGGCGGGGTCATCTCGCCCTTGCTTGCCAACATCTATCTCCATGAGCTTGACTTGTTCATGGAGGAAATGCGGGCGGGCTTCGAC
Organism: Sphingomonas olei; assembly: GCF_045369765.1. Taxonomy (NCBI): domain Bacteria; kingdom Pseudomonadati; phylum Pseudomonadota; class Alphaproteobacteria; order Sphingomonadales; family Sphingomonadaceae; genus Sphingomonas; species Sphingomonas olei. The sequence goes on along the minus strand of NZ_JBIQEU010000018.1, from coordinate 36,920 downwards.
AAGGGCGTCAAACGGCGGGCCAATCCTGCCTATGCTGCTCAGGGCCAGCAGATCGCCGCACTTCGTAAGAAGATCGACGCAATCCGTGCCGGTGGCGCGGACGAGGCAGAAGTCCGGGCCTGTCTGGCTCGGATCGAAGCCATCAATCGGGATCGACGGAAAATATCATCCGTCGATCAAATGGACCCCAACTTCCGCCGCCTGCGCTATTGCCGCTATGCCGACGACTTCCTTGTCGGTGTGATCGGCAGCAAGGCGGACGCCGTCCGGATCATGGCCGATATACAGCACTTCCTCGCTGAGCGGCTCAATCTGGCGGTATCACCGGAGAAAACCGGGGTTCGCGATGCGTCGAAGGGATCGCCGTTCCTTGGCTTCCATGTATGCGCCTTCACGTTGCGCTCCGCCGGCACGATGGCGGGACGACAGAAGGTCGGCGGTGGGATGCGTCGCGTCCTTCGTCGGCCAACGCGGGGGAATATCAAGCTGTGGGTGCCACGGAATCGGGTCTATGGGTTCTGCAGGCGGAAAAAGCTCGGCAACCTCGACAAGAGGAATGGCCGAGCACGTCCGCAGTTCCTCGACTCCAGTGTCGCGGAGATTATCGTTGCCTATAACTCGGAGTTTTGTGGCTTCGCCAACTATTATGCGATCGCCGATGGCGTAAAAGCATCGCTCGACAAACTTGAGCTGGTCATGTTCAGGAGCTTGTTGGCGACGATAGCCTGTCGACGGCGTACGAGTAGAAGGCAGGTCATGAAATCCCTGAAAATGGGGGCGGACTATGGTGTCACCACCATGGTCCGGGGCAAACCGCGCGTCCACAAGGTGTGGAAGCTGAAACATCTGATCGTGAAGACGTGGGGCAATCCCATCGTCGATACCATCACGGTCGGCTCGCGCATTGCGCAGAGTTCGAACGACCTCGTTACCCGCCTCACCGCTGAAGAATGCCAAGCATGCGGCGATACCGATGGACCGTTCGAGATGCATCATACTCACCGCCTGAAAGACAAACGGGGCGACCAACTGACACTGTGGAAACAATCGGCGCGGCGGCGCAGGACCATCGTTCTGTGCCGCAAATGTCACGTCGCACACCATGGTGGGCGGATGCCCGACAGAATGGAGAGCCGTGTGCATTGAAAGGTGCAAGCACGGTTCGGGGGGAGGCGCTGGGGCGTCCTCGAAAGAGGCGTCTCGCGCCCACCCTACGGAGACCCCGCCAGGGGGCTCCGTGAGGCCCGCCAGGGCCGAATAGAGCCCGGTCCCGCCCACAAGGCGGGACGCCCCGCCCTGCCCCTCTACGGCCGTCCCACAGCCAGCACAGCAGGATCAGCAGGATCAGTCCCATTCATACTCGCCACCGTCATCCCCGGCATCGTAATCCGGCATCTCCTGGATTCCCGGGTCGTCTGGATCGCGGTTGGCATCGGGGTCCTCGCCGTGCGGGTCGGTCTGGATATCCGGTTCGGTTGCGAACCGGATATCTTCACCGATCCGGTCAGCAATGTCCGGCTCGACCGCGCTGTCATCGTCTAGCCAGCAGGAACGCGGACACTGGAGCAGCTGGTGACCACGATGGACGAAGGGCTGGCCGTTCATCAGGATGGGTCGCTCGGCGAGACGCCGGCAGGGTTCATTGCGACGGTTGCGGAAGCCGTACGGCACCGCCAGCGGGGCGAGCGCGACGGCATTGCCGTCGTGGTCGCCGCCGGCGGGTGCCGGCTCGTCGACCCGAGCGACCGGGTCCGGTGCCGCAGGTATCGGCTCGGGCGCGAACGGGTCGCCGTCGAACATGTCGCGCTGGACGGTCATGGTGCCGGACCTTTCAGGTGAGCGCGCGCTGGCGCAAGGCCGCGGTGCGAAGCACCGTGGGCGAGGCGTCCTGCGCGGGCGATGATGAAGCATGCGCGAAGGGCGACGCCCGCAGACGCCGCCCGGTTCGCTGGCCGGTCAGTAGAACTCGGCGCGATCGGCGATGATCTCGCAGCCGTAGCGGTCGTTGCCGTCGCTGTCCTGCCAGCGGGTGTAGTGCAGGCGTCCCTCGATGGCGATGAGGTCGCCCTTCTTGCGGTTGCCGGCGATCGCCTTGGCGAGGCCGTTGAAGCAGGTGACCTTGTGGTATTCGGTCTCCTTGACGGTGAAGCCGTCGTCGCCTTTGTAGGTGTGGCCGTCCTTGTTGAGCTTCGGGCGATCGGTCGCCACGAAGATGGTCGCGACGCTGGTGGCGCGATTGACTTCGCGCAGTTCGGGGGTGCGGGTCAGGCGGCCGACGAGGTTCACGTTGTTCATGGCATTGCCTCCTTGGGTTGGTCGGCGGTCCGTCCGCCGGTGTCACCTGAAGGGCGTCGCGGTTCGGGGCGTCGCACCGGAGGGCGAGCTGGGCCGGCGCGCAGGCGGCGGGCCTGGTCGACCGGAGGGGAACCCCTTTTGCAGGGGTGGTGCGGGCAGCCGCGCGAAGCGCGGCAACACGGCCCTGCCAAAGGGGTTGCGAGGCCCCGGGGCGCGGCGCAGGTGACACGAAACGGCGGATGGGCCGTCGATCAGCCCAAGGTTCCCGCAGGCATTGCCATGGACAAACCTCGTGAACCGCTCATGTCGGTCGCCTGACCCGTACCCCCGAACGACCCGGCGCGAAGGCAGGCGTGCCGCCAGCGTCGCTCGCTGACCGACGTGGTGCCGCTCCGAAGCTCGACAAGGACGGCCGCGCCCGGGCGACGACGCACCGGCAAGGAGACCGGATGCCGCAAGGTCGCCCGACGGCCGACCCTCGCCAGGGCGATCGCCGGCAACCGCATCGGACCTGGGCGTCCTCATCGCCATCGGGGTTAAACGCCTGCCGATACCCGCTGGCAGGACAGCGACGGCTTTACGCGCCGCCCGGCTGCGAGATCATCGCCGATTGTGATGATCTATCCGTCCGGTCAGCGAATCGGGCGGCGTCTGCGGGCGTCGTCCTTCGGGTTGGCGTAACCAACGGTCAGCGTCGATCGGTTACCCGGACGGCGCTTGCCTGGACGGCACGAACGATCTTCTGAAAATACGTCGGGGGGCACCGCCCATAAATGAAGCTGCCGGTCCTCAGGTCGATGACATCATGGCCGCGCCAGTCGAAATCGTTGACGTCGTTGACGACGACGTGGCTTTCGCCGGCGCGCGGCAGGCCCATAGCCTTGGCGACCGGATCGGGTATCCGGTCGCTGCGAGAGGATCGCGCCTCCCCCTTCGTCGTGATGGGTACGACCGCGACGCCTCTGGCATCTGACGCGATTACCAGAACCGGGCGTTCCTTGACGCCCTCGTCACGACCGGCAGCCGCTTCATGGGCAAACAGATAGATGTAGTTGATGACATCGCCGGGTTCAGGCGGCGGTGTCGACGCGCTCACGCTCCCACCGATCGTCGGCGAGTTCGGCTTCTGTCGGGAGCGAGGCTTCAAGACGGGCCGCGAAGTCATCCGGGAATGTCCCTTCGGTATAGACCCGGCGATTGCCGTGGATCGCGCGGAGCGCAGCTTCGGCGCGGTCGAGGTAATCGGCGCTGACGACGGCGGCGAAGCGCCGGTTGCGCTTGGTCAGGATGACCGGCGCGAGCTGGCTCTTGTCGACGTAGACGCCCGGGGTCTTGTGGAAATCGGTGAGATTGACGGTCTCGTCACTGGCGGTAGCAGCCATCAGTGCCTCCTGTGGATCACGCGCATTATACGCAGTATGCGCGGAATAGCCAGAAACGACAACAGGGACCGCTTCGGTGATGAAGCGATCCCCGTCGGGGTGGCGACACGGGCGACGCATCAGCGCCGCCCGATGCCGGTCAGACCGTTTCGTCGACCGGCGCGGTGCTGGCGCCCAGACCGTCGCCGGTGTCATCGCCGGCGCCCGAGGTCGCCACGTCACGGCCATCGGCGGTGAAGGGCAGCGCGGGTTCGCCGTCATCCGCCTTGACGCCCAGCGCGGCACCGACGTCGCGGCGCTTCTGGGCGCGCTGCCACACGACGTTGTACGAGCCGTCGTCTTGGCGGAAGGCCGAGACCTGCAGCGGCGCGGCGAGCGACGGATCGTCGATGCGGCCGTTGAGGAACGCCTCGCCGGTGTTGTTCGAGGTGAGTTCGAAGAACGCCCCGACCTGCACCCACGTCCGGCCCGGGGTAAGCGCGTGGATCTCGTAGCGCGGGGCGCGCGGGTTGGACGACTGGACCGGCTTGAGCGCAATCGTCATCGCGACCGCGAGGGTGGAAATGCGGCCCATGAAAATGCCCGCGTCGTTCTGCTTGATCTGACCGATGTTCATGACGTGTCTCCTGTGATGTCGTGCTGGACCCCATGTCCTCGACACCGATCTTCAATCCTCCTCCCCTCCCCGGCCCTTCGGCCGGGCAGGGCGCGATGAGCGCCCCTCACCGACCGCGTCTTCACGCGGACGGTGGATCGTGCGGGACGCGGACCGGGCCTGATTGGGAGGTTGTCAACTTCAGGAGTTGGTTGGGACGATCGTCAGTACGGGCGGTTCGAACGATCCGAGGGCGAAATGCTTCAAGATCGCCTCATAGGAGCCGAGTTCGCGGGCTTCTTCCTCGCTGATGAGCGTTTTGCCGTCATCGGTCGCGTTGAAGGAGTGTCGTGGCCCTTCGCCGACCCAGATAATGGTTTCAGGGTTGAATGACCCGGCTGATCCGTCGGTCCAGCACACGAAAGGGAGATCGTTGGTGCAGCAGAATTCCTCGATCTCGTCGACATCTCCGATTGTCACATCGTGCGCTCGCATTCGGAGATGCTCGCCGGATTTGATGTCGTCGTCGGAGAGTGCTTCGCCCTCCCACTCAAGAGTGAGGCCCGAGGCATTCGCCAGTTCGATGAGTTTGGGAACTTGGTCGGCGGGCAGATTTCCCCCGATCGTAATTGAGACGGAGACGCGGTCGGCCATGTCGGGACCTCGTGATGAAGTGGACGTGCCGGTCCCGCGAGCGGTGTCATCACCATTCGCCCGGCTATCCATTCATCACCCCCTTCCCTTGAGCGTGGCCCAGGTTAGAACTGCGATATCCTGTGCTTATACGGCGATAAAGCGAAGGAATAGCTAAATTATCGATCCGATACGGTGTTGAATCGGGACTGGAGCCCATGAAGCAAAAAAAGGGCGACGCCGTGTGCCGGCGTCGCCCCGAGTTTCGGCGTGCGGGAGCGAAAGGGGGCGCGCCCGTGCGCCATGCGGTGCCGTGAGGGAGTGCACGGCACCGGGGGTGGATCAGGCGTCCTCGGCGACGCGCTGGCGGCGACCGCGGCCCTTGCCGACCGGCTCCTCGACCGGGGCGGTGGTTTCGCCCAGTCCGGTGTCGGTGGCGGCCGCATCGGGGCCGGGACCGTTGTCGACCGGGCCGCCATCGGCGCCGAACGGCGGCGACAGATCGTCATCCGCCTTGACGCCGAGCGCGGCACCGACGTCGCGGCGCTTCTGGGCGCGCTGCCAGACGACGTTGTACGAGCCGTCGTCCTGGCGGAAGGCCGAGACCTGCAGCGGCGCGGCGAGCGACGGATCGTCGATGCGACCGTTGAGGAACGCCTCGCCGGTGTTGTTCGAGGTGAGTTCGAAGAACGCCCCGACCTGCACCCACGTCCGGCCCGGGGTGAGCGCGTGGATCTCGTAGCGCGGCGCGCGCGGGTTGGACGACTGGACGGGCTTCAGTGCGATCGTCATCGCGACGGCGAGTGTGGAAATGCGGCCCATGAAAATGCCCGCGTCGTTCTGCTTGATCTGACCGATGTTCATCGTAACGTCTCCTGATGTCGTGCTGGACCCGATGTCCTCGACACCGATCTTCAATCCTCCTCCCCTCCCCGGCCCTTCGGCCGGGCAGGGCGCGATGAGCGCCCCTCACCGACCGCGTCTTCACGCGGACGGTGGATCGTGCGGGACGCGGACCGGGCCTGCCGATCATCGGCCGATCTTGTCGGTCAGGGCGGTGCCGATATCGGCGTGTGCCGCGGCGAGCGCGCCGATCGCGCGGCTGACGACGTCGGTCGCCTCGTCGCTCGGATCGATGCACCAGCATTTGCCGGCGTGGCGGATGTCGATCAGCCGGTCGGATTTGTTGTCGATCCCGAAGGTGTAGCCGTGACGCTGGTCTAAGCCGGCGACGGTGACGTCGGTCGTTTTGGCCTTGATCGTGACGACGGGCGCGACCGCGGGGGTCAGCAGCACGGTATCGCGCGGCGTTTGCGCCTGTGGGACCAGCGCGGGTGCGGGCGGCTTGCCGAGCGACGGCATCTTCGGGATCGGCACGAGGCCGTTCACCGCGTCCTGCGCCATGTCGGCCGCCATTGCGGTCGCCATGAAGATGGCGGTGCGCGCGAGATCCTGGGCGATGGCTTCGCGGTGCGGCTCGGTCAGCGTCGGCAGGAGGTGGCAGAGTTTGGTGTCGAGCGCGAAGGCGACGGGCTCGGCGTTGGGATCGATGCACATGATCGTGACCTTTCGGCAAAATGCCCGGACCCCATGTCCAGGATGCCGATCCGGTCCCTCTCTCCTTCCGGCGCAGCCGGTGCCGGCATCGTCGCGGGGCGATGCCGTGTCGTTCAGCGAGGCGGTCGCGGATGTCGCATGAGGCGCTTCCTGGCGCTCGACAGGTGATCGATCGAGCGTTGCAGGAAGAAGGCGTGCGCGCTGTCGGATTCGAGTGAGCCCAACCGGTTTTCGAGCGTCTTGATGCGGTGGTCGATCGCGTCGATCGTCAGCATGATGTCGTCGAACGAGAGCGCGACGACGGTCTGCGGATAGGGATAGGGCAGCGCCGGCGCGACGAAGGCGAGGAAATGGGGCTGCACGGGCAAATGGTGCAGGAGGGCGGTCGCGACCGCGCGGCGGATCTGGGAGGCGCCGTGGACGAGTTCTGCTAGCAGCACGTCCATCGCCATCGGGCGGACGATGCGCAGTGCGCCGGGGTCTAGGGTGACGGCGATCGGATCGGTCGAGGCGAGACCGATGACGCCCTCCGACAGGATGGCGAGAACGTCGCCTTCCTCGATGCAGGGACCGTCATCGAGACAGGCGTCATGCGCGGCTTCGCTGGTGTCGAAATAATGGACGCGGTACATGCGCTGGTCCTTTCTCGCTGGGATCAGGAATATTGCGGGCGACGCGCGGGAAACCGCGCGGGCGGGAGGCCGGAGAAGCTGAAGGCGCGGAAGCGTCCGCCGGTGTAGGCGGCCGAATCCACCGGCGGGCGATGCCGCTGCAGGCGGTCGAGCAGGCGATTGGCGCGGCGCATCGCCGCGACCGCGGCCTTGTCATGGTAATGGAGGGCGATCACGCGGACGAAGGTGCCGGTATCGTACCGTAGGGTAGGCAGGGTGGCGTCTACGAGAGAACACCCCACTGCCCCCCTCCGAACCGGACGTGCAACTTTCACTGCATCCGGCTCTCCGCTCCGGGCACTGTAGAACGAAAGTCCGGCAGCTTCCCTGCATGAAGGAGTTGATGACAGGGCGCGCAAAGCGGCCTCGTCTTCCGGGCCCGTTCGGCGTGAAGCCTCCGGAACACCGGCCCATCCCTCATGCGACGCACGGGGTTGCTGTGGTGAAGATGGAACGGTCCATCGGTGCCGCCACATGCGGAGCATGCTTGGGCGAGCACTCGGTCAGTCAGGTTGGTCCTGCTTAACCGAAGAGCTTCCGTGCGAGGCGTGTTGTCGACCGACGGCCAGAACACCGGCCTACGATCGAGTTCCGCCAGTCGCCAAACCGCGATCCTCCTCTCATCCCTCCCAACGCCGATACGCACTACGTACCTGCCCGGGCCAACCCTGAGGCGCCGGAGCGAAGCCATTAGGCTTGTCCGATGCTTGTGCGCGAGCGTCTTGAACAGACTACCGCGCCAGAGAAACTCGAGCTTGTTGAGTGCGCCTTTCACATCCACGGCCAAGGCATAGTAATTTGCAAAGCCGCGAAGTTCGGCGTTGTAGACCTTGACGATCTCCGCATCATCCATGTGAAGCAGGCCCGGACGGTGCACAGCCCGTCCCAAGTCGAACTGACCATAGCCGTGCCTCTGGCTGAACGATTGCACCTTGTCGCGCGGGACCAGCAACTGAATTTGATCCGTCACCGTCCGCTTGACTGCGACGATGCCCGTCCGTGCCCGTTGTTTGACGAGCCGGTCGGACGCCGTGCGAGTGCGCACGTCGTAGCCAAGGAACCTTGCTCCCTTCCGAGCCTCGCGGATCCCGCTTTTCAACGGGGACGTTCGGAGCTCAAGCTCGCTCGCGAGGAAGCCCTCGATGGCGGCCTTGATCTCTTCGGCCTCGGCCCGGCTGCCGATAACCCCCAGAAGGAAGTCGTCGGCGTACCGGACGTAGCGAAGGCGTCGAAAGTCTGGATCGAACGGGTCCGTCGCGGGTAGCTTGCGCATCGCCGCGAGCGTCTCCTTTATTCGGTCCAGCCATGGTTGGATTTCATCAACCTGCCCTTTGTCACGCAGCGCAGCCACGCGCTTCCGGGCGTACTCGGAACGGCGCTGAAGGTGCCTGTATTCCGCCGATTTGCGACGTTGGGCACCCTTGTCGAAGCCAGCGACGAGCCCTTCCACATAATGGTCAAGCTCGTGCAGGTAGACGTTCGCGAGCAGAGGCGAGACGATGCCTCCTTGCGGCGTGCCACTATAGGTTTCGTGGAAACGCTGCTGCTCCAGATACCCTGCCTTCAGCATCGCACTGATGAGAGCGGTAAACCGCCTATCATCAATGCGACGTTCAAGCAGGCTCAACAATTTCTCGTGAGAGATGTTGTCGAAGTATCCTTCGACATCGACTTCGATCAGCCACTTCACGCCCTTCCATGTCTTGCGGACATGGTCGAGCGCCGTGTGACACGACCGCCCCCGTCGAAAGCCGTGTGACCGATCAGAGAAGATCGGTTCATAGACTTCGTTCAGGATCATCCTGACCACTTCCTGCACCAGTCGGTCGGTTGCAGTCGGGATGCCGAGCGGTCTTGTTTTACCGTTGGTCTTGGGGATGTGGACGCGCCTGACCGGCTGCGGGCGATACGTGCCCGCCGAGAGTTGCGCGATCACCGCATCGATCCGGCTTTCGTCGAGATCGGTTACGGCCTCACGGTCGATGCCGGGGGTCTCTGCCCCACGGTTCTGTTGGATGCGGCCCAAAGCTTCCACCCACAAGGAGCGGGATAGCAGCAGTCGGAACACACCGTTCACACGTTTGCCGGTCAAGGCAATCGTTCCAAGTGATTCCAGCCTTTTCAAGGCGGCACAGGGTTGCATCAGCAGACCTCCGCCCTGGTTCGATGCTGGATCGAAGCTGCCGCACTTCCCCCGCTCGGTTGCGCTTTCGCTCGGGTCACCCCGAACTTATACGGCCGACCGTCCCTCACCGAGGCAAGGGCTGTCCCGGCAATTACGCCGGGTGTTCGGGTAATATTGCGGCTCCGCCGCCATACAGGTCGATAACTCGACCAGCTACAGGCGGTCCCGTAGTTACGCGTGAAAGGAGATAAGCTAACGGTCTTAGGTGGCCTTTTCATCTCTAGTCCTCCGAAGGAGGTCACGCCGACAAGGTTGGCCGGTCAAGTCGATGGTACGGACTTGGCCGCTTCTCGGGTCCGAGCTGGTAGAGTGGACCCGACGCGTCGGTGCGGGGTTTCAGTCGCTTTCCTCGCCGCCAAGGGTTTAGGCCGCGAGAGATTGGGCTTCACGCAGTGTAGCGTTCACCATAACCGTCTTGCCCTGACCCGTTGCTTCAATGCGACTATTCACTTTGGGCCTTTTCCGAGCATGCTATGGTCCCGTTCTCCTTTCGAAGTTTCAGCCCGAGGGCACCGGTAAGCTCGGTGGGCAGATGCCATTGCCAACAAGCATCACGTCATCAGACGCACTCCTTTCTCGCGCCACAACGGCGCACACCAGCCCCCCTCCTCGGGGCCACCCCACTCACGGTCGATTTCGTAGAAGGCGAGGATGCTGCGCATTGGGTTAACTCCGGTTGTCACCGGGTCGGATGATCCTCCCGGTTCACAACAGCCGGTCCGCCTTCCCCTTCCTCAGACGTCCGGTGCGTCGTCGGGACGCTGGTGGCGCAGCGCACGCGCGAGCGCCCGCTTGCGGGCGGTCGCCGCGGCGCGCGACGGATAGGCGCCCGAGAGGCGCGAGGGGTGCGAAAGGCTGTTGTCGAACACGACCCACCCCGTTGCGGTATGGGCGACGTGCATGCCGTCGCTGCGCGAGGGCGCGGTCATGACGGCCGCGCCCGCCTGACCGCGGCCTCGGCCGTGAGTTGGCCGGCAAGGGCGTTGCGATCCGAGGCGATCCGGCTGTCGGGCGCAGCCACGACTTCGGCCGCGCGGGTCAGCAGAGCCGCGAGGTCGGTGTCCGACATCGGCGCCGGTTTGGTCGCGGATCGCGCGGGTTCTTCCCCAGCCTTGTCGAGCATGAGCACGAGGATCGAGGGCTTGATGTCCTCGTCGAGCGGGCGACTGTCGGCGACGAACCTGCCGCCACGCGTGATCGCGAACGCGTTGAAGGTGGGTGATACCCCGTTATCGGCGTTGGGGATCGTGGTGCCGCGATCGTGGAACTGGATGTCGATGAAACGCGGCGGGCCACCATAAGTCTTTTCGAGAAAGCAGAAGGTCACGCGGCGACCCTCGCTGGTCTTCGCCGTGATCGTGAACGCGCCGTCAGGCACGTCGATGGGCTTGTGCGGCACGTCGTTGTAACCGGCGAAGCCCGCGGCGATCGCGTCGTCGCGCGTCATGACGGGGAGATCGGTGATATCGGCCATGTCGGGACTCCTTGATGATGGGGATCAGGCGGCGCGTTTGACCGTGATGAGGTCGGCGAAGCGGTCACGGACCGCGCAGGCATCGGGATAGAGGTTGGCGAGACCGTGCCGAGCGAGGATCGGCGCGCGCGAAGCGGCGACGACACCGGCCTCCTCGATGGTGGGGACGCGCGGTGGCCAGCCTCTGACGTAGCGAAGGTCGGGCGGCATCGCGCTTTCGAGCCGTCGCCGTTCGGCCGCATCGGCCTTGGCAACGGTAATCCGGTTCCTCAAATTACCTGGTATGTGGCGCGGTGCGACGTCGGCGAGCCAGCGCGCGGGCTGGAACGAGAAGGTCGAGGTCGCCTCGAGGTCGACCAGGTGAAGCAGCGCGGGACGATTTGCCGGTGCCGAAGCCGATGCCTGGGCGTCGCCGAGCGACTGGAGGACGCAGAAGCGGCACGACAGTCGCGACGACTGGTAACAGGTGTAGGCGACGTGCAGCGGGATGCCGAGCGTATCGTGCGCGGCGAAGACCTGTGGTGTCGTCCAGTGCGCGATCGGGTTCCACAGCATCATCGCGGTGCCGTGGGGATTGCCGGCAGCGGCGTAGCGCGCGTCTGCTTTCCATTCGGGTGTGCGTGACCGAGCGATGCTCTCGTCGCGGCGCAGTCCCAGCACGTTGATGATAGTCTGGCCGCGCAGCAGTCTGGCGAGGTGCGGCCCGATGACATGGGCCTTCATCTCTGAGGTGCAGAAGCGCAGCGCCGAGGATGACCAGGGACCGATCAGATTATAGGTTTCGAGTGCCTCGTAGCGCGCCTTGCCGTTGGCAAAGCGCGTGGCCCAGCGGTCGAACAGGTCGCCGGCGTTGCGCCGGACGATCGTCAGCGGGACGCCGGCGTGGGCCGCGAGATCCTCGACCGTCGCGGGCGTTTCGTCCCATTCGGCACGGCCGAGGTCGGCGTGAATGGCGATACGCCGCTCGCGCGGATGGCCGAGCGCATCGAGGATCAGGTTGACCGCGAACATCGCGGCCGAGCTGTCCTTGCCGCCCGAGAGGTTGAAGACGATCCATGCGCCGCGTTCGACCGCGTCGAGGATGGCGGGCGGCAGGGCGAGGGCCGGAAGGCCGGCGACCAGGCCGCGTCCGATGTCGATGAACATGGCCGTTCAGGCCGCGAGCGGCGCTGGCAGCGCCAGCCACTCGGGTTCGTCGTTGGCGATGACCGGATCGTGTGCGCGGGCCTCGGCTTTCGAGAACACGGTCGCGCTGGCGAGTGCCCCGAAGCCGTCGTCGTTGTTCCAGAAGACGGCGTGGCCGTTCTGGTCGCGCGAGGCGAGCACGAAACCGAAGCGACCCTCGTGACCATGGGTGTCGGGATCGGCTGCGGCGCTGCGCGCGGCGCGATCGAGGATGTCCTGGGTGCTGTGGAACGTCAGCCCCGCGTCGGTAATGATGACGCAGCCGCCTCCGAACTCGCCGGGGCGCAGCCGGTCGCAGTCGGAGATCCATGCGAACCCGCAGGGGAGCGCGGACTTGCAAGCGCGGAAGATGAGCTGGGCGACCTGTTCGACGCCGAATTGATCGCCGCTGAAGAATACGCGCGCGTTCCCGTCTTCGCCTTTCCAGTCGATGTCGATCGCGCAGTCGAGATAAGGGAAATGCCAATCGTCGAATATCTCGAGGAAGCTTTCGAACTTCATCGGCCCCTTCGCCGGGAACACGGCGTGGAACGCGGGATCGAGCGCGTCATATTCGTGGGCGAGGTCGGCATCGTCGCCGTTGGTGTCGAGGATATCGACTGCCTGTTCGGCAATGGTCAGCAACGCCGCGTCGGCGTGGCTCATGGTCAGCGTGAACGCGGCCTTGGTGTAGGTGTTCGCCATGGGAATGCTCCGAAATGATGGGAAATCGCTCTGTGCGGTCGCGCTCAGGCGTCCGCGGCCTCGGCGAGACGCGCGTTGGCGGCCGCGGCCTCGGCGGGGTAAGCCTGCGTGAGATTGCCGTGCAGGACCGCGAAATCCGGGATCGGGAAAAGACCGTTCGGCCCGGGCCGGGTAATCAGCAGCGCGCTGATGACGGCATCGGCCGGATCGGCATGGACGATGGTGGGCGTCTCGCCGTTATACTCGACCGGCGCGGTGAAGCCCGCCTCGCGCCAGGTGGCGAGTCCCTCCTCGACGCGTGTCGCATAGTCGGCGACGGCCTCGTCGAGCTCGTTCTCGATATGGAGGACGAGTTCGACATAGCGACCGAAATCGTGTCGGTTGGACAGGCCGGCGAGGCGGCATCCCGGGGGCGGCGGGCCGTAGCGTGCGATCAGCGCGGACTTGTAGACCGCGATTTCGAGGCGGTTGAGGCTGTCGAAGTTGGGCGACTGGCCGAGTTGCGCGCAATCCTCCTCGGCGGGACCGGCACCGAGATCGATGAAATAAGGCATGGGGCTCTCCGTCGATCGTCATTGATCGACGCGCCCCATCCCCCTCCCCTTTCTTGTCGGGTACTCAGTCGCCGAAGAAGCGGCGCTTGATGGCGATCTGCGCCTCGCCATCGGACTGGCCGAGGGTCATCAGCCGGTCGGTCTCGAGCGTGATCGCGAGATCGGCGGGAAGATCGGCCCAGCGTGAGGCGATGGTGACCGCGGCGGCCGCTGTGGTCAGCTCGCCGGGGTGCGCGCCATGCCATGCGACGGTTTCGTCCTCACCCGTGAGATGCGGGTGCGGGCGCAGCACCTGGACGAAGAAGGTGCCAAGCGGGCGGTCCCACCCGATGCTGACGCTGGTGCCGGGTTCGATACCGGGAAACTGGTGGCGGCTCATGGCGATCCTTTCAGGGTCAGTGCAGCGAGATCCACTCGGCGTGCCAGGGGCGCGGGTGCGGGTAGAAGCGAAGAACGCCTGGAACATCGGTTTCGCCGCTGGCGAGGCGTTCTTCCAGCCAGAGGATGTAGAGCGCGGCGTCGGCGAGATCGCCGGCGAGCAGATCGTCGAGCATCGCGGCCTCGCGCGCGGTCTGTTCGTCGAGCGCGGACCAGTCCAGCGCATCGAGGAAACGGTCGCGTCGATCGGTGTAGCGCGCGATGCGGGCAGCGTCGGCCTGGACGCTGGCGATGGCGAGATGGATATCCACGGGCGGTGCTCCTTCCGGCATGTCGGTGACATGCCGCCCGCTCCCGCTCCCCTTCCCTCGCGCCGCTGGCGCGGGGATCATGCCGCGAGGATTTCGCGGATCGCGTCGCTCCGGCGCGGATAGGCAAGCCGGGGCAGATCGCGCGCGGTGCGCCGGGCGTCGCGCGTCAGCTCGAAGCAATAGGTGAACAGCGGGCTTTGCCGGTGCGGGCGGAGCAGATTGTCGGCACGGAGCCGCGCGAGCCAGTCGGCGGGGTGTTCGTGCGCCTCCGGCCTCGGCGCACCGAGCCGCACCAGCTGGTCGATCGCCCCGGCATGGCCGGATTCGAGGTTGCGGATCTTCGACAGCGTTCTCTCCGAGATCATCTCGCCGGCGATGCGCAGCACCGTCCGCGGCCTCGTGCGGCCGCGATAGGCGCCCGACAGCGCGGCATAGACGACGCCGCAATGGCCGAAGGCGGGATCGGAGAAGCTGACGACAGCGTCGATCCGGGGCTTGGCGAGGCGCAGGAGGCGGAAGGCGCGCGACGTGAAGAAGCTTTCGCCGTTCGCGGCGACCGAGGGCAGGCAGATGAGCCGTTGCAGTACGCAGCCCCGAGCGGGATCGGCATAGCCGGTGTGCCGGGTGATGACCGCGCCGGTCGCCGGCACGCCGAACACGATGAGACCGACCAACGCGGATCTGCCCGGGTCGCCCGGACCGAACAGCCCGCAGGCGAGCTGGGCGGCGGGATAGCGCGGGAGGTAATGATGGTCGGCGAGGAATGCGCGGGCAGTATCATGGGCGACGACATCGACGGCGTAGCGGCGCGGGTCGATCACGCTGTCGCCGGCAACGAACAAGCTGCGCCGGTCGCGCCAGCGCTGGGAGCGGTCGGTGAGCATGGTTACCTCCGTCAGGCCGCGTCGGCGTAGATCTCGGCCGCCCAGGTCTCGATCCATCCGGTGGTGATCTCATCGTGATCGAGGTCGCCGCTCTCGATCAGGGCGCGGATCTCGGCGCGAGCCTGCGCGATCGCGCGTTCCCAGGGGTCGGCGGTTGGTGGCGGTGGAGTAGACGCCGCGGCCTCGGGCAGGTGTCGCGGTGTTTCGAGCGTTCGCGCGCATTGCGTGCGATACCAGCGTTCCATGAAGTCGGCGCCGAGCGCGTCGGTCTTGGCGATGCGATGCCTGAGCGCGTGCTGTCGCACGCCTACGCCCCATCCCTGGCTGTCTATCGAGGCGATCCAGCGTGCGAACGGCGTGAGGTACGGCAGGGCATCGCCTTTCACCCCGAAGAGGTGCGCCTTGACGCCGATCGGCAGGATGCGGGTCAGCCGCTCGACGACGGCGATCAGCCCTTCGGGACCGTGGATCGGTCGCCGGCACATGCTGCCGATGCCGACGACGGTGCCGGGCAGGATCAGACCGCCGATCGCGTCGAGTGAACGGACGTAGTCGTCGGGCACGCGGCCCTGCAGCACGGGCATCAGCCGGTCGCGGATGGCCAAGTCGTCGGCGCGGGCAAAGCATTCTCGGTTGGTGGCGGTGGTGCGCGCGATGCGGTCGAGCACTTCCTCGCGGTCGTGGGCAACGCCCTCTTCGCAGCAGTAATCGACCGACGAGATGCGTCGGAACGGCCATGACGCGGCGAGCGCCATGTAATCGGCGATGCTCCAGGGAAGCCCGCCATAGCGGACCATCATGGTGTAACCGGCGGAATCGAGGTCGACGCTGGCGAGCGGTCGCGCGTTGGCGAGCGTTCCGGTGCGCCATCCCGACCACTCGCGCCAGCCATCGGCCTTGCGCCAGCGCGACAGACAATTGGCCGAGATCAGCACCGGTGCTTGCAGCGCGACCGCGCGCTGAAGGATAGGCCCGTTTGCGAGATGCGGCAGGCCGAGGATGATCTCGATCGTCATCGTCTAGCGGCCAGCTAGCTGATAGCTGTCGGCCATTCCGACAATACGCATCACAGATCCTCGCGCAGCATGAGCGTGAGAACACGGCGCGTGATGCTGGCGTCGGCGGGGTCTTCCGATCCCCATTCCAGCGCCACGTCATAATAATCGATACGGAAGTGTATCGTCTCGCCTGACAGCTCGAACTGGCCGCGATCGCGCTCGGGACAGTCGGCGGGGAAAGTGTAGCGGCGCAGCGCCTGCAGGACATGCGCCTGGGCGACGGCTTCCGAGGCGAGCGAGCCGTTCGACAGCGCGCCGAGGCACGCGCGGGTCATAACGATCTTCGCGGTGCGGTCGAACCCCTGGCGGCAACGGTCGTTGAGCCTGGCCACGGCTTCGAGGCGCGTTTCGGTGGCGGTCAAAATCATGTGACGATCCTCCGTTGGGTCGATAGCGATGGTGGCGGGGACTTCAGGCGGCGAGCGCGTCGCTTTGTCCCCGGCCTCGTTCGGGAAAGGCCGCATGGAAGCGGTCGAGCCAGTCGCCCATCGTCGGGCGCTCGCCGAGCGGGATGACCGCCGCGACGTCCTGGAACCGTATGAGGTCGAGTGGCGCATCGCGGATGATGCGGTCGATCTCGTCGGCCGGCAGGAGGTGTTCGTCGCGGATGAAGGCGGTCATCGATCCGGGGCGCGCGCGGGTCGATCTGCGCCACAGGCCCTCGACCGTGTGCAGCCGCGGGGCTGCGCGTGCCTCGACCAGCACGATGAGCCGCAGGCACCATTGCGGGAGGCCGCGGATTTCGTCCGGATGATTGGCGATGCACAGCCAGCACGCCGATTTGGGGGGCACCGGCAGACCCTCGGCCTGGATGCGGGCGACGCAGTCGGGCCGGTCCCATCGCCATTCGCGCAAGGGATATTGGCAGTCGTACAGCGGATCGTCGATCGACAGCGCATGGTTGGCGCGCGCGGTGTCGCGCGGACCGGCGTCATAGCCGATCAGGCGGACGACGCGCTGCCCGCGCGCCCATGCGTCGACCGCTGGTTGCCAGGTCGACAGGAATTTGTCCTGCGGCGCCTTCTTGTATTTGAGGCTGCAACTCGACCCGCCGAGCGACTTGCTCGGCAGCGTGGCGTTGGTCAGGCACATCTCGAGGATGCCGTAATAGGGCGGCCAGTGCTTGAATCGCCTCGGGACATAGCTGACCAGCTCGAACCGGATGCCGCGATCGCGCATCCAGGGCCGGATCACGTCGAGATATTCGTAAGTGGCCGGTTTCTCGACCGAGGTATCGGCGGTGAGCACCAGGTCGGGCGCTTCGCCGCGCGCGTGCTTTTCGATCAGCAGCGCGGTGCTGTCGACGCCGATGCCGTAGGCCAGCACCACTGGTGGTGGCGGCGGCAGGGGCGCGACCGGAACTGCCGCGCCGGTCATGGTGCATCCTCCGGTTCGAGATAGGTGTCGTAGGGCGCACCGGCAGACTCGACCCAGCTACCTTCCTCGTCGAGGTTCTCGATCCGTGCGAGCAGCGCCTCCTTCAGCTGGCGCGCGTCGACGTCGTGGCCCTTGTCGTCGTTCGAGACGAGGCTGAAGGCGATCGTATAGGCGTGGTTGTAGCGTGCCATGTCACGCGCCCTCCGCTGCGGCCTCGGGCGCGGCAGGCACCGCGCGGGCCGTTATCGTCACGTCGAGCCTGTCGCGATCGATGACGACGGTGACCGTCCGGTCCTCGGGGACGAGGAAATAATGCCCCGCCAGCTTGTCGCGAATGCGGTTCTCAAGCGCGGCATCGTCGCCTTCGAGCAGGCCGATGATTCGTTCGGCGGCATCGGCCTGGAAGCGCTCGAGCTGCGTATCGTAGCTGTCGGCATCGCTGTCGTCGCTGGCATAGAAGATCGCGCTTTCGAGGATGTCGGCGACGCCGAGCGCGGTGATTTCGCTGCCCCGGCGGACGAAGACGGACGTCTCGTCGACCGAGTTGCACGACCATTGGTCGGGTGCGAAGGCGACATCCGCGTCGGTCGATACCTCGATGAATGCGCCGGCGTGGCTCATCGTCGCCTCGAGCGTGATAGCCTCGACCCAACCGTTTTCCGCCTCGGCGGGCGCTTCGCGGCTGTCGGAGACGATGAAGGTGCGGTCGCCCTGGGTGACGCGGAACCGCATATCCTCGACACGGGCGAGGATATCGTACCAGCCATAGCCCTTGAACGCGTCCTGGGCCTCGACCAGCGGACCACCGAACGGATTATGCTTCGCGATCGCCGCCTGCGCGGGTTGGCCGATCAGCGCATCGAAGTCGGGCATCAGCACCATGCCGGTGTCGGTCACGCGTGCGCCGCTCTCGTAGTTGCGCGAGCTGTCGGCCGCATAGGCGGTCCATGCGAACAGATAGGGCTCGGCTTCGGGTAGTGCGATACCGAGCGAGCGCGCCTCGCGCCAGTCATGCGCCGACAGCCGGTGCGTCCCCGCGGCCTCGATCGCGCGGTAGATCGCGAGCCGGACCGCATCGCGCAGGGCGGCGATGCCGGTGTTCTCGACCACTTCCTTGCGCGCCGGGAGGACGAGCTGGATTTGCGGCGCGTCGAAGATGTCGACCCGCGCGATCCAGTGGCCGCCCCGGTCGACTTCCTGAACATACGGCAGGTCGCACGGGATGGTCAGCCCGTGGAAGTTGAGGCGTCCGTCGCGCGAGGAATAATGCGAGGGGTGTTTCTGGAACACGCCGATGCGCACGCCGTACCATTCCTCGACATGGACCGCGTCCTTCAGCCAGTCCTCCTGCGGAAGGACCGCGCCGTTCCAGGTCACGGGAACCGGATAATGTTTGGCGGCGCGGGCCACGTCGCGCTCGAGCGTCTTCAGCCACTCGTCGGGCACGCGCACGGTGATCGCGGTGCCGCGCATGATCGGATCGGGTTCGATCGC
Source organism: Sphingomonas olei (assembly GCF_045369765.1). Lineage (NCBI taxonomy): Bacteria > Pseudomonadati > Pseudomonadota > Alphaproteobacteria > Sphingomonadales > Sphingomonadaceae > Sphingomonas > Sphingomonas olei. Next base: position 18,203 of record NZ_JBIQEU010000018.1, on the reverse strand, counting down.
GATCGGGCGGCTCGTCTCCCACGCCGAGGCCGGGATATGCGCCATCCAGCCCTGGCGGTCGGGTTTCGAGAAGGAGCGGATGATGACGTCGCGGCCTGCGAGGCTGAACACGCCCATGCCGGCGGGATCTTCGGCGCGGCGCGTCTCGTCGGACCAGCCCGAGCGGCCGAGCGTGACGATGCTCACCGGATCGGCGATGCCGTGGCCGTCATCGGTGATGTGCAGGAAGTGCTCGGCGCCGGCGCCGTTCAGCGCGAGCGCGACGCCGGTCGCACCGGCGCGGCGCGCGTTCTGGAGGAGTTCGCAGATGACGTCGAACGCGGTATTGTTGAACAGGCGCGTGACCTTGGCGATCGTCTCGGGGGCGACCGCGGTCGCGATGGTGGCGGGAATCATGGGAGTGCGCTCCTGGAAAAGGGCTCAGGCGTCCGTCACGCCTTCCCTCCCCGCTCCCTCTCTCCTTCATCGGCGCATCGGGCCGAGCCCTGGTCAGCCTGCCTTGCCGTCGCGGAACGCGCCGACCACGGTGCCCGCGTCCCAGTGACCGCTGAGGATACCGCGACGCGGGACCGAGTTGATCGCATAGCGCCGCGCCGCGAGGAGGCGGGCACGCCGGGTGTCGCGGTCGATCGGCGCGCCGGTTGCGATATCGCGGGCGAGGCGAAGCGGCGTCATGGCTTTTCCTCATCGATTGTGCCGGGGATGGCAACATGGTCGGTGACGCCCGTTCCCGAAGGATCGAGCGCGATAATTTCGGCGAGCGTCCAGGGGGTTGCGCGGCGCGGGCGACGCGAGAAGCGAAGCCCGTGCTTTTCGGCATATTTGTGGACCGCTGGATATTTGCGGTCGATCGCTGCCGCAAAATCAGGCAGCGCGACGCCGAAGTCATGCGCGATGCGTAGCGCCCGGATTTCCTCGTCGGTCCATTTCCGGTGATAGCCGTGGATCAGGCCCAGGATGTTCGCGCGCGTGAACAGCGAGGCCTTGGTGCGGCCCATTTTCGTCGCCAGGGCGTCCATCGGCATCGTGCCGTAAAGGTCGCGCAGCATGGCCAGATCGTTGTCGCTCCACACCGGGCCGCCCCGGAACCCGTCACGGTTAGCATGGGTGCCGCGCAGCCCGAGATAGTCAGCGCGCCAGCGGATCGAGCACGTCGTGCGACCTAGCCGGGTCGTGAGCGGGGTCAGGCTTGCCCCGTTGGCATAGGCGCGGGTGAGCAACGTGTCCTCGTCGGGCGTCCAGTTGCGTCCCCAGCCCCGGCCATAGCCGAGCTTGCGCAGGTGCGGCCCGAAGCCAGCCTTGGTTCGACGGGGAAAGCCCTCTGTGGCGAGTATGTCGATGATCGCGAGATAGCGAAGCCCCTCGCTGGCGAGCGTCAGCGCCCGCGTCGCCTCGGCCTCGGTCCAGTCAGCCGGCTTGTTCGGGTGGCGCAGGCCGAGTGTGTTGGCGCGGGTCGCCGTGCCCGACAGCGGGCGACCGATCAGCGTGGCGATCTGTGCGATCGGGATCGCTCGCGAGTAGCCGGCGCGCAGCTGGGCATCCTCCCATTCGGTCCATCTTGGAGGATTTCCTTCGGTCAGCCCGAGCACGCCCGCGCGGGCATAGACGCTGGTGCAGGCGCGGCCGAGATCTCCAGCGAGATCGGCCGTGGGGCGAAGGCCATATTCGCGCGTGAGCCATGCGTCTTCGTCGGGCGACCATGGACGCGACGAATTGCGGCGCAGGCCCAGTTTGGCGATCTTGTCGCGCACGCCGGCACGGCCGCGGCCGATCGCGGCGACGATGTCGTCGATCGCGGCGTCATCGCGGAACATGCGTTCGACTGTGGCGATCTCGTCGGGAGTCCAGGCATCGTGCCGGAACGGCATCTCGCGCAGGCGCCCGCACGGCTCGGGCAGCTTCGGACACGCGACCAGCTCGACGATATCGGGCGCGAGGTCGGTCACAGCGACACCACGGCGACGTCGCTCAGCCGCGCGCGCAGCCGTGCATGCAGGCGGGCGATGCGGTCGTCGCCCTTGGGCATGGTGTCGACCGCGGCGATCGCCGACAGGAGGTTGAGCGCGCGGTCGGTGCGCTCGGCGTCGAGCGACAGGTGCCGTGCGAGGTCGCGCGCGGTGCTGGCGTTGGGGGAGATGCGCTTCAGCGCGTCCATGATCGCGGCCGCGTCGGTCGCAGCGGGATCGAGCAGGAACGCGTCGAGCGCGCGCGTGCCCTTGAGGGCGATGGCGGGGCCGTGGTCCGCGACCTCGGCCAGGCCCGCGAGATCGAGCAGCTTCGCCGCCTCGTCGGCATCGACGGACGCGGCGGCACGCAGTTCCGGGGTCTTGCCGAGATGTTCGGTGATGGTGGGATCGATATGCGCCAGCACCGGGGTTGCCGACAGCGCCGGACCCATCGCGAAGAAATCGCCGGGGGCGAGGTTGCGCAGCAGGTCGGCGTCACGCGCGGGAAAGCCGAGCAGGTCGGCCGCGCGCGCGATGTCGCGGTCGAAGACGTTGAGCCCGACCAGCACGTTCTGCAGCTCGGACACGACCGAGGTGGAGAGCTTCGCGAGGCGCTGGGTGGCGATGACGGGGGCGAGACCGCGCTTGCGGCCGCGCGCGCACAGGTCGGTCAGGGTGGCGACGCCGAGCCGGCGGGCATCGGCATCGAGCGCGGAACCGGCGACATGCGGTGCGAGCAGATGGCCCTCGTCGATGCACACCAGCATGGTATGCGCCCAGTCCTCGCGCGGTGCGCCGACCAGGCCGGCAAAGAACGCGGCTGCCTTGATGATCCGCTGGTCGGGATCGAGGTCGGTGAGGTCGATGTGCATCGACAGCCGATGTCGCCGGCTGCGCGTCGCCGCGGCCGTCAGCCCGTCGGCGGTGAGTTCGACCGCGCGGATCGTGGTCGCGCCGATATGGCGGGCGAGGTTCTCGAATTCCCCCTCGGGGTCGACGATCGCAAGCGTCGTATAGTCGAACGCCTCCTCGATGATCCGGCGCAAGGTCCTGCTCTTGCCCGCCCCGGAGCTGCCCTGGATGAGCAGGCGTCCGGCAAGCAGGCGATCGAGGTCGAGGCTGAGCGTGCCGGTCGAATGATGGCCGAGCGGTACGCGATTGTCCGCGGCCTCGGGCGCGCGAATCGGGGTGACACAGGTCATGGCGTGGTCCTCCGGGTCAGGCGGCGTCGGCATCAGGGGGCGCCGGATCGTTGGCTGGGATGGCGGGAGCGTCGGGATCGGGAGCGGGCGCACCATCGAGCGTCCGCCATTCGAGCATGTCGTCGCTTTCGCGCTCGCAGTCCTGGCAGGTGGTGGAATCGTAGGTGCTGAGCAGCACCCAGGCCTGTTCGGGCTCATCCCAGGCCGCGACGGCGTCCTTGGTGACGTTGTCGCTGCCGCAGTCGTCGCACACCGGCTTGACCCGGGAGGCGGCAGGCGAGCACAAGCGATCCCCGGTGCAGATCGACCAGTCACCGTAGAATTTGCCGTCGTAGGGCAAGCAGTCGCCGGCGAGCTGAATGGCGTGTTCGCCGTAGCCGTCGTGGAAATGAATTTCCGTATCCGGGAAGAACTTTTCCAGGATCGCCTCCGCGCCGCGGATCTTCACCTCGCTGCCGTAGGTGGTATGGACATAGTCGAGCGGGCCGATCGCGGGGCCTTCGCAGCCCCAGCTTTCGACGTCCTCGTCGGGCGTGGCGCGGCCGTGGAACAGATAGAGATAGACACTCATGGCGTGTCCTTTCAGCTGGTTGGGAGGAGATGCGCGAGCGCGCTCGCGTCGACCTGCTTGGAGATCGGAGCGGTGCTCTCGACGCGGACCGCGCCGAGACTCTGGAACGTCTCCGGCATCTGGCGGCGTTCGTAGCGATCCTTGTCGACGAGACCGTGGATCGGCTCGCCTTCGTGGCGCGCGAAGCCGAGCGCATCGACGCTGACGACACGGCGGAAGACGCAGCCGACCTTGCCCTCGGGCACCCAGTCCGCCCAGGAACCTGAGGCCGAGACGCTTTCATACTGGCCGATGACCGCCTGATAGGCGGCGCGGCGGCGAACGACATGGCTGTCGTGGATCGACACCTCCTCGCCGGTCAGCGCGGTCCAGCGATCGGGATGCCAGCAGCGGACCGAGCGGCGCGCATTCTCGACCTGCAGGGCGATGCCGGGAATGGGCAGGCGGCGAAACTCGCTGCCAAAGCCGTACAGCACCAGCGCATAATCGACGTCTTCCTCATAGAAGGGATCGTCGCGGCGCAGCGCGTCGGGCATCGCGGCCTGGCGTTCGTCCGACAGGACATAGCCGCCATGACTGGGCGTCCACACGCGCCAGATACCGGGGAGCACCTGGTCGGCGCGATCGGGCGCGTCCCAGGGGGTCGTGTCGGGCTGGGGGCTGGGCTGGAACGGGGTCATCTGTCGTCTCCCTCAATGGAATCGACAGATCCCCTCCCTCTCTCCTTCATCCGGTCGCCCGGATTGCCGGCGGCGGGCAGGACCGATCATGGTGCAGCCGTGGGGGGCAGCGCGGAACGCGGCACGCGCAAATTGTTATCTATCCCGACAATTCACGACAGGAGATCAATCATGGGCGAAGCGACTGACAAGCTGAAGGCGGCGGGTAACAAGCTGGCCGGCAACGTCAAGGAAGGCATCGGCAAGGCGACCGACAATGCGAGCCTCGAAGCCGAGGGCAAGGCCCAGAAGCTGAAGGGGTCCGCTCAGGACGTGAAGGGTTCGGTCAAGGGCACGCTCGGCGACGACATCTGACGCTCGACCTTCGATGACCCGATCGGGCCGCTTCGGGAAACCGGGGCGGCCTTTTCCTTGCGCGGCGGGAATGCGGGATTTCGAGCGCCACCTTTGAAGATCGGCTTGAGACTGCGGGGGCGATCGGCGAGCCGCGCCGCGACCACGGTCATCCAGATCGCATCGCACCCCGTCGACGGCCTCGCGCCCCGTGCCTGATTGCAGCGCAGATGCTTCAGCAGGCCGTTCGACAGTAATCGTCGTCCACCCGCGCTGCGCAGCGTGACATGGTCGAATGTCGGGTAATCGGGATGATAGCGGACGAGGTGCCGGGGACTCGGCAGGGGCATTCCGCATCCGGCGCATAGCGACGACTGCGCCCAGCGCAGGATCCGCCGCTGGTTTCTGGCCTGGGTGGTCGATGCCATGACGCGAGGATGATGGCCCTCGATTAAATTCCTGTGAACGACGTCATCCGATGTGCAGCTGGTCGAGCACGGCGGCCTCGAGCCTGTCACCTTCGAGATCCTCGGCATGGATCGTCACGACGGGGGCGATCTCGCGCAGCTTTTCGACCTGACGCAGTTTCAACCCGAGCGTGTCGGCGTCATCGCCGGTGACGACTTCGAGTGCCGCCTCGATCACCTCGCCGGTGGTGAAGTCGCGCAGGTCGAGAAGAAGGTCTGGACGCATCTCCCCGATCAACGTCGCGATATCGAACAGGAGCCGTTTGAAGCCGACGCCGATGCCGCGCCGGCGAAGCCGGTACTGGAGATCGAGCAGGCCGACGATCGTCTTGCGCTCGGCGAGATTGTGGATCGCGACAAAGTTGGCGGGGCGCGCGATCGGCTGCGCATAGGCGCGCAGGCAGGCATAGCCCTCACGCGGGTTGTGCTCGCCGACGACGGCCAGGACCAGATAGGGTGGCCCGATGTGGCGCTGGTGGACGCCGATGTGGCGGATGCGGTTCTTGACGATCAACTCGCGCCCTTCGGCAAGCGTGATGGTCGAGCCGGAGACGTCGATCGCATAGAGCAGGAGGAAGGCCTGCGGGGCGTGCTCGGTCGGCCATTTCTTCGCCGCTTCGCGCAGTTTCGCGAATACGATGCCGCGTTCGTAGGGGTCGATATGGGTGTAGAGATGGCGCGCGAGCGGGATGCCCGGTGCGATCTGGACCCGCTCGGCCGCGGCGCGCATCGCCGCGAACTCGCTCGCCATCGATGTCGTGCGCGGCTCGCCGACCTCGAGTGGTTCGACGACGTTGACCTGCGCCATTTCCATCAACTGCCACAGCAGGCGCGCGAGGCGCGGGATCGCGACGCCGCGGGTGCGATCGTCGGGTTCGCTGTCATCAGGGAGCTGCGCCAGCTTCTCGGGGGCGAGCCGGTGCGCCGAGAACAGCCCGTCGGGCTCGTGGATCGTGCGCGGGGTGGTGGTCGCCTTCTCGCGGATGCGGGGCGGCGCCTGCTCCCGGAAGAACGGGCAGTCGACGTCATGTTCGGGGCGACGCTGGCGGATGCTGGTGAGCCGGCGCAGGTAATAGGTTTCGGCTTCGGAGAGATAGGCCGGCGAGAGTAGCGGCGGGTCCGTCCCCTCCCCCAGGCAGTCGCAGGCTATCCACTGGTGATGATCGCGTGCCTTGACCACCATGATGACCGAGGCGCGGTGATCGCTGTCCTCGCCTTCGCCTGTGTACCAGCGCACCAGCGCCTCGCGCACCACGTCGGGTACGGGCGAGCGCAGGGTAAGACCCCGGGTATCGCGTGGGACGAGCCACATGGTGGTGAAGCTACTCCATAATGCTTGCCTTGTCGCCTTTGTTCACGTTACGTTCAATGAACAAAGGAGCTGGCCATGAAGCGTTCGGAATTTATCGGAGAGTTCGACCTCGATGCGGTGCTCACCGAATTGTCGGTCGATCTGGATATTCGCGTTACCCGGCGCATGCTCGCGGGGGCGTGCATCGGCAGCAATCCGGAGGATGCGTATCTCTCGGCGCGCGAGTTGCGGGAATCGCTCGAATGGATCCACGAGGGCGAGAACGAGGGCAAGGTCAAGCTGACCACGATCCTCAGCACCGCGTGCGACGATTTCCAGCGGTGCCTCTATTATTGCGTCGCCGGCAAGGGCGTCGTGACCATGCTCGACGATCTCGTCTGGCTGGAGAAGCTGCTGGAGGCGCGCGGTCGCATCGCCGGGCACATCTATCGCAACAAGCTGCCGGTGAAGCCGCTGGTCAATCCGTATGTCGCGGCCGAGCCGGATGGTCCGTTGGGCCGCTTCGACCCCGCGTTCGCGATCGGCGCGTCCTGGTCGCATGACCCGGGACCCGATTACGATTCCGACGATCGTGGCCCCGGTCCGAAGCTCAAGGGCTGACGACAAAAAGAAAAGGCGGTTCGGCAAGGGAGCATGCCGGACCGCCTCTTCCAGGGGGGGATATCAGTAACGCGCCTCGCACGCGAGCCGTTCCCCGCGCCGCCAGCGCGCCGGATCGATGAATTCTCCCGCATAGGCGCCGCGGCCCGCTGATCGCGCCTGTTCGGCCGCAGCGACATAGCGCGCGGCGCGCTGCGGATCGCCGCGCAGATATTGCGTCGCCGGCACCGCCAGACCCTGCAGGATCAGTTGCTCGCCCAGGTCGTAGCCGTCGACCGTGACGATGGCGATCGGACGGCCGTAGCTGCTCGCGCCGGTCATGCGGATCGTGGCGACACTGCTCTTGAGGATACGCGAGGCGGAATCCTGCGCGAACTTGCCGCACGGATAGCAGGCACCGTCCTTCGAGCACATCTGCTTGCGCTCGAAGGCGTCGGCCCCCGACAGGCGGAAATCGACCGAGACCGTGTCGCCGTCGATCGCCCGCCCCTCGCCGGTGATCGTCGCCCCGTCGCGGCCTTGGGGTTCCCCTGCCCCGCAGGCGGCGAGCGCGGCGATGCCGAGGAGCAGGGCGCCCCTCATGCGTAGCGCAATTCGACTTCGACGTTCGGTCCGTCGACGATGATCGGCAGAACGCGGAAGGGTTGCAGCGGATCGCCGGTGCGCACGATCGAGACCTGGCGTGCGCCGGCATCGAACATCCGCATGGCGACGCGCTGGGCATGGGCGCGGCTGCAGAGCTGCGACCGCTTGGGGCTGGGCGTGACGGGGGGATACGGGGCGGACATGGCGATGATCCTGACGTGGGGGATGTCGGCGATCAACCGAACACCGTCTTGTGGACGCGGGTTTCGGGCTTGGGCGGCACGAGCGTCCACGCCCATTTGCGAAGGTTGCCGATCCGATATTTCGGGTAGCCGTTGCCGGGGATCGCGAGCGAGATCTTGCGGCCGCGCTTGTGGACGATGAACTCGTCGCCCTCATAGCCGTCGACGAAGGTGACCTTGCTCGGCAAGCGGATGTGCATGCCGTGTTCGAGCGGGCGTACCGGCGTCGCGAGCCGCTCGAGGCAGCGTCGGCGCCAGTTCAGGGCACCGGGATCGTCGGTGTCGCCGAGCAGCGACAGGATGCGCTCGGGGCATTCGGCCTCGCATGGCCCGGCGTGTTCGGTCAGTCGGGTAGGGTTGGTGCTGCTCAAAGAGTCAGCCCTGACCCCCCCGCCGAACCGTACGTGCAGCTTTCACTGCATACGGCTCTCCGCTGCGATAATACCATTCATGTTCCGGGTATCGGACAAGCGTCCACGGTGTAGGTCAACATGACACAGGTCGCACAGGACTCTCGTCCTGCGTGACCGCGCAGCCTTCATCTCCGCAGCGAAACCACGTTGTGCAATATCGGCCAACCCTTCGACGTGATGAACCTGACACGGACGGTCCGTCCGCCCGCACGCCGAGCATTGCTTGGCGTTCTGACGATCGACCCAATCCGTCCGTGAATGGGAATAGATTTGAGTCCGCGGTGGGATATCCACCTTGGCCTTATCTACCCACCCACGGTCCAAATACATCAGCTTCCAGACCTTAACCGACCGAGGCTGGCCGTCGACCAAATAGTCGACGCGATATTCCTGCCCCGACCTCATACGGGCGGCAACAGCACGTACGCTACTCTTGTGCTTGCTGGCCATGGTTTTGAACATACTCCAGCGGTGGATGAACTCTAGCCTGTTGAGCTTTTGCTTCACGTCCCTCGCCAAGGCGTAATAATTCGCAAACCCCCGTAGTTCGGCATTATATGCAAGGACGATCTCGACATCGCTACAGCTAAGAAGGATGTTTCGATGCTTGGCCTTCAATACAGCCATGTCACCATACCCCTTCCTTGCGGCAAACCCGAAAACCTTCTCCCAAGGAACGCTGAGTTGCATCACCTCTGACGGAGGCCGACGGCTGAAGTGCTGCGAGCCGCGCTGGCTCCGCACTGTCCATTGACGTCCCGTATAGGTTCGCACCTCGTAACCGAGGAAGGCAGCTCCATCGCTCGCCTTTCGAATACCGCTTTTCTCCTCGGATACGCTCAGTGCCAACTCGGTGGTCAGGAACGACCCAACCTCCGCGAAGATACGTCGTGCATCGTCTTTGCTACCGATCACACCGATAAGGAAATCATCAGCATACCGGCAGTAGCGAAGTCGGCGATATCCGGCGTCCATGGCGTCTCGCGACGGCAAGGTACGCATCTGTTTCGACAAAGCTTTGATCTCGAAGATTAAGACCTCGATCGCTGCCAAGTCAGCGTTATCGCTGGCCTGTAGACGCTTGAGCCGCGCTCGCCTTTTAGCGATGCGTGCTGCCACTCTCCCGTACTCCGGGTTCGTGGCACGGACCTTTCCCTTCTCGAAGGCGGCTATCCGGCCTGCGATGAACTCATCGAGCTCATGCAGGTAGATGTTTGCCAAGATTGGAGACACGATCCCGCCCTGTGGAGTGCCGCTGTAGGTCGGATTATGCGTCCGCCCCTCCATGACGCCCGCCTTCAGCATGTCACCGATCAGGCCAACGAACTTTTCATCGTTGATCCGTTTCCGCAACAGCTTGAGCAGGACGTCATGGTCAATGTTCTCGAAGAACCCAGCGACATCCACGTCAACAAGCCATTTCACGCCCGTCCAGACGGCTTTAACGTGTTCAAGCGCCGTGTGACACGATCTCCTCGGCCGGAACCCATGCGAGGCGTTCGAGAACACCGGCTCATAGATCCTTTCGAGGAGTTGGCGCGCCACCTCCTGGACGAGGCGGTCGTCGCGCGTGGGTATCCCCAGCGGACGCCGCTTACCCTTGCTTTTCGGGATGAATACCCGACGCACTGGTTTCGGTTTGTAGGCTCCAGCCACCACACTGGCGATCAATGGGTCGAGGTCTTCCGGACCGAAGTCCGCGAAGGTCTCGCCATCGACACCCGGCGTCATCGCCCCCCGATTGGAGACGATCTTCTTGAGTCCTTGCTCCCAGAGAAGCCGAGACCCCATCAGACGATGAAGCCCATTTACTCGTTTGCCCGACGCTGCCAGCGTCGGAATGGCCTCCAACCGGGCCATCACAGTTTCAGGTAGCATCAGCACACCCCATGATTTCGGTTGAAGTATCGCAACTGCCGCCCTTCCCCCGGCGGTCTCCGCTTTCGGCCCGGTCGCCCGTTCCTTATGCGGATGCACCGTCTCCCCGACTGGAAAGCTGTCCCAGGCATTACCCCGGGCGTTTGAGTACTATGGCGGCTCCGTACCCATGCAGGTCGGCCGAAGCCGCCTGTTTAGGGCATCCCGTAGTTACACTGATCGGAGATACGACGCGGTTAGGTGTCCCGTTCATCCACTAAACCCCTCGACGAGAGGCGCGCCGGACGGGCTGAGGAGCAAAGAGCCAAGACATGAGACTCTTGCCATCGTCCGGGACTGGCGTGTCAGTCGCTTTCGCCAGCTTCCGCTATATAAAACGCTGCAGACTGGGATTTAAGCAGTGTAGCTTTCACCTTACGCGTCTTGCCCTGACCGGCATCGCTCCTTTACGACTGGAACGCATTCGGCCTTACTCCAAGCATGCTATTGTCCCCTGTCCGTTTCCGGATTTCAGGTCTTTCGAACCCAAGGTTAGCTTGGCGGGCAGAGGTTTCCTCAACTTACCTCATCATTACTGATACTCCTTTCAGCGCCACAACGGCGCACTATCCTTGTAGGCGAACACAAATCCGTCCTTGGCGCGCGGGTTCCAGCTGACCATGCACACGGCCGCGAAGGCGGGTTCGTCGTTGCCATCGGTGGACGGCACCACGGCTGCGTACCAGACCTTGTTGCGCAGGCACGAGGAGGCGATGACGCGCAGCGCCTTCCCCTTTCCGTCCGCGTCGCGGTTGTCGTAGGTGAATTGCGCGTCGAGATAGGCTTTGGGGCCTGTGTGCGGGAACATCGACGACAGCGGCATGCTGAGCCAGCCCATGATGGCGGTCCTTTCGCGGGTGTGGATGGGTGATCGATCAGCCGAACAGGCTGACCGGCTCGGCGACCGGCGCTGTGAGCCGCAATTCCTTGCGCAGCCGCACGGCGAACCGCTCGGGTGCGAGCAGGTCGCGGATCGAGGCGTAGCAGTCGCGCTCCCCGAGGTGGTCGTGACGGCCGCTGACGCGGCGGTAGATGACCTCGCGATCGGCCATGGTGCCGTGGAGCGATAGCTGCATCCACAGCTCCTCGCCGTGTAGGGTGATCTCGCCCGATCGCGACGCGTGGCTGCGGTTCGAGCGCAGGTCATAGTGCGCGGGGTCGAGTCCCAGCGTGTCGGCGAGCCGGCGCAGCGCCTTGCGTCCGTCGCTGTGGAAGCGATCCTTGGCGGCCGCGTCGTGCGCGACGCCCCGCACCGCGAGTGTCAGCAATGCCGGGTGCTGTCGCAACTCGGCGATGCGGTCCATGCAGCGCCGCTTGAGCAGCGCGTCCTCGGACTGCGGCGCGGTAACGCTCGCGAGGTGACGGGCGAGCAGGATGACCGCGGGATCGGTTTCGAAGGCGATCCCGGCGTTGCGGCAGTCATCGATCGCGCGGGTAATGGCGTGGAGGCTCGCTCCGATCGTGACCAGCGCGCTCGGGTCGAGCGCCTGCTGGTGGCGGAAGGCGACGTCGTATGGCATCGATGGGCTCCCTGAGCGCCCTATGCGCTCAGCCCATCCCGTCCCTCTTTCCTTCTTGCCTGGAGTACGGTCAGGATCAGTCCGTGTGCCCGCGATGCCGACCCAGGCCATCCCTGAGCATCGAAACGCAGGTGGCAACCAGCGTCACATTGAGCGCCATCGACACGATCACGGCGATGACGCCCATCGTACCCGACTGGATGCCGCAGAGATTGCGCACGTCCCAGAATTGCGGTTCAAGGCTGCGATTATAGGCCCACATCGCATATTGCATCCGTGGGCTCTCCAGCGTCGCGTGCGCGAAGACCGTCAGGGCGGCGCCGATGGCGAGCAGGGCGAAGCGCAGCCAGAACAGCGACGCTCGGCCGAGCAGCGCGAACAGCAGGACGGGATAGGCGATGAGGCTGAAGGTGAACGGTGTCACCATCGCGCGGAACGGCCATCCGCTGTGATCCACGCGCAGCACATGGTCGGCATGGTGAATGACGGCCAGCACGATCGCCAGAAGAAGGAGATTGCGTGTCGACCGCGAAAGGCCGGTTGTCGGGTCGAAGCTCCGCATCGCATCAGCGCCCTCGGGTGGTAATACGGTCTGGCTATAGCATAAGCCGTCCGGCATCGCCCGACCGACATGCGGCGTCGAACCCGCGTTGCCATGCTGCTTCGAGTCGGCTGCCGCGTCGATGGCAGCAGCCGGTATTGCCCATCACGAAGCACCGCCAGCCCGATTTCTCGGCCTCCCACAGTGGATCGAGCGGCGCCGGCGTCAGCAGCGCCATCAGATCGAGGATCATGCCATGTCCCCTTCGGACTGCGCGATCATCAGCGTGACCGCCTCGTCGATCGCGGAATCGTCCCCATTGACCATTCGGGCCGTCGGCGTGCGCCGCTGGACGTTGGCGAACACCGTTGGCGCTGCCCTGCCCTTCAGCGGATAGCAGAACACCTGGTCGCCCTCGATCGTCACCAGCTTCGTCCGGCATTGCCGGCGCAGCCGCTTCGCTTCCTCGATCCGGGTGATAAGCGCCGCCACCTCGAACTCGAGGCAGTGCGGCATGACGCTGTCGCCGAGCCGCGAGACGGGACGGTTGGCGGCGAGCCAGGCATCGACCGCCTGTTCGGTGACGCTGCCGACGGCATGGTAATCGTCCGCGGCGCCATGCCCGCGGTTCGACGCGAGGAAGGCGCGCTGCCCATCGATCCAGATCTCGGCCGAGTAGCAAGTCGTTTCCTCGGACAAAGCGTCGACCACCTTCAGCTTGCGCAACTCGATGTGCATGGTGAGATCTCCGGGTCATGCCGCGAGGGCTTCGGGTTGGTCGACCTCGGCCGCGCCACCCACGGCGGCGTTGTGGAGCCAGGTCACCGCCTGCTCGGCTTTCGCCGCGGCCTTGATGATCGCGCTCGAATCGCCCTTCAGGATTTTCAGCCAATGGTCGACGTAGCTGGCGTGATTGTCGTGCAGCTCGCCGGGCAGATTGAGGTCGGCGCACACCAGACACTGGCCGATGCAGGCGACCAGCTCCTCGAACGCATAGGCGTTGTCGCCGAACTTCTTGCCGAACTCGCGGTTGAGGCGCTGCGGCGCGCCCGAATAATGGACATATTCGTGCGCGAGCGTGCTGGCGTAATGATCGTCCGAGCGAAACGCGCCGCGCTGCGGTAGCTGGATATAGTCGCCGATCGGCGAATAGAATGCCTGATCGCCGCCATGCCGCACGGTCGCCGGCAGGCCTCCGAAGAAGGCATCGATCGCGGCGCGGTGCCGGCTCTCGATGCGCGGTTCGGGCGGTGCGGGCACCGGATAATAATACGCCGGGAGACCGTCGATCTGATCGACGTTGAACACCGTGTACGAGCGCAGGAACCGGATATTCTTCGTCGCCGCCTCGCCGGTGACGCGGTCCGCCTCGGTTTTCGAGAAGGTTGAATAATAGACGCTGTGCGCGCCATGCTCGCCGCGCCGTACCTGTCCGCCCAACTCGGTCGCCTGTCGGTAGGTCATCCAGTTGCGGCCAGAGAACCCCTGGGCGTCGCCGATCGCCCAGAGATAGAGCGCGTTGATGCCGGTGTAGGGCGTGCCGCAATGCCGCAGCGGTCGCCCCCCTGCCCCGGTCAGTCCCCAGGGGCGCGACCAGGGCAGGACGCCGGCTTCAAGCTTGGCGATTATGAGGTTGGTGATCTCGGCCGCGACATCGCGGCGTGGCGCAGTCGATTTGCGGTGAAAGGTCATGGGAAAGCTCCCTCGATGCGCGGGCCACGCGTGACGGTCCGCGGGTAAAAAGAAGGCGGCCGCCCCGGTGAGGGACAGCCGCCAAGGTGTGCCCGGGAGACGAACGGGCCGGGGGTATCGGGGGGCTATTCGGCCGCGATCAGCGCCTCGTCGCTGTCGATCCCGGCATCGTCGGCACCGAGATCATCGGTGTCGCCGTAGTCGTCGTCGTCGAAGCCCTCATCGCCGGGCTCGTCGTCGATTGCCTCGTCGGCACCGGCGACCGACACGAGATCGAACCGCATCGCGTCGGGCACCCAGGCCAGCGCCGCGTCCTTGGTCTCCGCCTCGGTGATCGCTTCGCCGGCGAACAGCTTCTCGCAGCTGGTCGAGATCTCGCCCTTCTTCGAGGCCATGTAGCGGGCCGCGAGCGGCGCGCCCCCGACGTTGGTGAGCAGCGCCAGCAGCGTACCCTTCGACACGCGGTCGAAGAAGTTCGCCGAGGTAGGGCGCCACCATTTGGCGGGTTCGATCTCGAGGATCGAGGCGAGCCGCGCATGGAGCGGGTTGGTGGTGACCGAGCTGTAATCGGGCTTGGCCTCGAGCGAGGTCGCCACCACGACCGCGAGCCAGGCCGCCTTGGCGTCGTCGCTGAGCGCGCGGAACGCCTCGAACCGCTCGACCGGGTTCGACCCTTCCGTCCACGACGTGTCGAGACCCTCGCGGGCTTCGGCGATCGCGACCTGCGCCTGCGTGGCGGGCTGATCCTTGGGCATCTGCGGGTCCTGCGGACGCCCTGCCCGAACCGTCGTCCCGTAGCGGCCGTAGCCGTGGCTGGGGTCGGCGAGGCAGAACAGCATATAGTCGAGCGCGAGCCCCGGATCGCCGAGGATCGAGGCGGCGAGGATGTCGCGGCGCTGGACCGCCAGTTCGTCATGGAGCCGCGCGCTGAGCGGCTTGCCGCCAGGAGCGACCGCCTCGGGCGGCAGGTCGGCGGTGCGACGCGACGACGGCGACGACGGCAGCGGCCGATCGTCCCCGGGCAGGCGGATCGGCGTTTCGCTGTAATAGGTCGTGTCGAGCGTCATCTTGCCGTCGCGGCCGAGCGTCAGGAAGACGCCGACCTGGCCCTTGACCTCGTCGGTCAGCTCGGGCGCCTTGTCGTGGATCGCCTGATATTCCTCGCGCAGCCGATCCGATTCCGCATCGAGCGCGGCATAGGTGTCGTCATCGATACCCTCGTCCTCCATATCGCTCTCGATGACCTGCACGCGCTCCTCGATCTTGTCGCAGCGCGTCTGTTCCTCGTCCGTCAGCGGCGCTGCCGGCAGCGTCACGCGGTGGAGGTCGGACGTGATGCCGTAGAGGCTGGTCGTGGCGACGGGGCGCACCCATGCGACGCCCAGTTCCTCGCCGAGCCGCTTGGCCTCGGCCTCCATCAGCGAGGCAGCGAGCGTCTGCGCGAGTTCCGGGTCGGTCCAGCGGTCACCGTCCTCGCTGAACAGTTCGCGCTCGATGCGGCCGCCCGCGGCGACATAGGCATCGGCACCGACCAGGATCGCGATCGGATCCGTCGCCTTCATCGTGTCGTTGGCGATCGCGCGACGGATCTGGTCGGCGTTGACGTAGGACGAGTGACCATACTGCTCGAACACGCGCTCCTGCTTGGCCTTGTCGGCCGTCGAGCCGTAGGCCTTGGCCATCTCGTAGGAGATCTTGCCCGCGGCCAGGGCTTCGAAGATCGGTTCGGCAAGATCGGCGAGGCGCAGCCGTCCCTCGATGAAGCGGCGGGTCTGGCCAAACCGTTTGGCGACCGCGTCGACGTCACCGTCGGTCTTGAGGAAGTGCTGGAACGCGACGCATTCCTCGGCGACGGTCATCTGCTCGCGCTGGAAATTCTCGGTCAGCGACACCTCGCGCAGGTCCGCCTCGTCGCCGGTGATGATCTTGACCGGCACGTCATAGTCGGCGGCAACGATCTCGCCGGCTTCGGCCAGCATCATCGCACCGAGATAGCGGCGATCGCCGGCGATTATCTCGAACATGCCCTTCGGGCGGGCGGCGGTCACCAGCAGGTTCTGCATGATGCCGCGAGCGCGGATGCTGGCGGCCATCGCCTCGATATTCTTGGGCGGGGTGGTGCGCACGTTCTTCTCGGAACGCTTCAGCTTCGCGAGTTTGACGGTCTGGGTCATCTATCGTCTCCATGAGCGGGAAAGTGTCCGGTGCACGGGTGTTTCCCCCGACCCGGACACCCTCCCCGCTCCTTCTCCCCTCTCGTTTCCCGCTTGGGCGGGAGGGCGACTGGGGCTCGCCGACAAGCGGCTACCTTGCTGCTAGCTGGCTGTTATCGTGCCGGTCAGGCCATCAGCTTTGCGAGAACCGCATCGGCCGTCTCGACGGGGATGAAGACGCGCGTCTTGTAGGCGATGATCTCTGTGAAGCAGCCGATCGACTTGAGCCACGCGAGCTGGTCGGCCGGTGCGCCGCTGATCTCGATGCGCGGCTTGGCGTTGACGCGTACGCGCTTCACCTCGCACACGAACGGTCGCCGGATCGTGACCGTCCCGCCCTCCATCGCGGCGCGCGCGACCTCGGCCGGGCTGAGCACGTCGTTGCTGTCGAGGCCCATCTTCGAGAACAGCGCCGGCACGTCGCCCGGGAACACCATGCGCCCGAGCCAGGAGCGACCCTCGGCATCGACCACGCGGTTGACCACGAGATGGTCGCTCGGCAGCGCCGACCAGATCGGCAGCAGAAGGCCGGTCGCGAGCCGGATCGTCTCGACGTCGAGCTTGCCGCGGATCTCGTCGACCTCGGCCGACCATTCCGCCTCGAACCGTGCGCGGCTGCATTCCTCCCAGGCCGTCTCGTAGAGATCGTCGAGTGCGAGATATTCGTGCCGGGTCGGACGCATCAGTTCGATGCGCGACACCGCCACCCCGTCCTCGGTCAGCCAGGAGCGCGCGTTGGTGCGCAGCGCGACCTTGCCCGACTTGCCGTTGCGCACGAACACGGCGGTCTGGTCGGTATCGGCGATGCGCAGCACGCGCTCGAGCGACATGGGGTTGCGGCGCCGGGTCACCTCGATCGTCAGCAGGTGCGAGGTCGCCTTGCTGACCGGGTCGGTGCGCAGGATCGTATCGTCGAGCACGGTCGCGGTCTCGACCGTCATCGTCTCGACGCCGACATCGAGTGTCCCCGCCTCGCGCGCGGCCGCGACCCGTGCCTCGACCAGCGCCAGGAATTCGTCAAAGATGCAGTTCTGGAGCCCGATCGGCAGCGCCAGCAACCGGTTGAGCCAGCGCTGGATGGGCGGGAGATCCTCCTTCAACACGCCGTCGGTATCGAGCAGTTCCAGGCCGGTGCGATGCTGGAAATCGGTGAGGTTGGTGCTGGTCAGCTTCCCCGCGACGAGCAGGTGATACCAGCTGATGAGCGCCGCCTTGGCGTAGTCGCTTTCGAGATTATCGGCCGGGTCGAACAGATTCTGCCCCCCGGTCTGGCGCTGGCCGCGCGTCAGAGCGCCGAGGCTGTCTAGACGCCGCGCGATGGTCGAGGTGAACCTGAGTTCGCCCTTGCAGTCGGTCGTGACGGGCCGGAACAGGGGCGAGCAGGCCTGATGCGTGCGGTGGGTACGTCCCAGGCCCTGGATCGCGCGATCGGCCCTCCAGCCCGGCTCCAGGAGCAGATGCGCGCGTTGCTGCTGGTTCTTCGCATCGAGGCTGGCATGATAAGACCGCCCGGTCCCGCCGGCGTCGGAGAAGACCAGGATGCGCTTGGTGCCTTCCATGAAGGCGGCGGAATCGGCCTGCGTGGCGCGGGCCGAGCGCGATTCGAGCTTCTGCCCTCCCCCGCTCACCGTGATGAGGCGCTTGGTGCGCCCCGTCACCTCGGCGACCATCTCGGTGCCGAACCGGGTGATGATGGCATCGAGCACGGCCGCGATCGGCGGCAGCGCGCAAAGCTGCTCGACCAGATTGTCGCGCTCGGCTTCGGCTTCGGGGTTGGTGACCGGGTGGCCGCTCTCGTCGAACAGCGGTCGCGAGCGCACCTCGCCGGTGTCATCGCGGAAGAAGGTCATCTGCTGGACCGGGAATGCCCGCGTCAGATAGTCGATCACGGCTTCTTTGCAGTCGCAGTTTATGTCGAGCGTGGCGGCGAGAGACGCAGGTTTCCTTCGGTTTTCCATGATTTCACTCC